>JALUWM010000121.1 GCA_027019465.1 Campylobacterales bacterium | reverse complement strand
AAATTATCTCATTTCTGAAATTCTCCTCTCCAAATACTTCATCCATCAAAATCTTCACATAATGTCCTATATGCCAATCAAGATGAACATATATACTAGCAGTATCACTCATGACCTCTTTTATAGCCATTAAGTTTTCATACATCCAGTTGAGATAATCCTCCTTAGACCAAATATCACCGTACATTTTTTCTTCAAAACTTTGCAACTCTTCTATCTCTAGTTTCTCTCCGGCTTTTTTCAATTTCTCAGCTAAGGTAGGATTTTTTCTAATATAAATTTTTTTAGCATAATCAGCCCCACTTGCAAAAGGCGGATCAATATAAACCAAATCCACTTTAATACCTTGCTCTTTTAGATAAGCACAAGCACTCAGACACTCTCCTTTTATGACTAAGTTATCACTGTTTTCTCCCACACTTTCAAGCTCTTTTAGCTCATAGTAGGGTATCCCTCTTATAATCCTCTCATATACTTTATCATTATCTTTATATCTTAAAACTCTTTGAGTTCTTGTTATGTTGTTTAGTATCGCTTGACCTTTTACAGGTACTTTATCATAAGGTATATATCTAATCGGCATTTAACTTTCCTCTATTTTGTATTTTTTATTATCAATAAATTTTTCTATTTTATCAATTACATTAGATAGATATTCTATTGTTTCATTCTTGAAATTTATTATCTCTTTTACTGTAAAATCTTTACCAATCTCATAAAATGTATAATTTCCATGAGCTAAATGTTGCCTTTTTGTTTTAATTGTTTCTAAATTAGAACCTCTTTTTTCATTATCTGTTTTATCAAAACCAATCATTTTTGCCAAATCTCTAATTTTTTGGGCATCAATATTACCAGATATTTCAAGCTTATCTACTGTTAATTCGATTACTTCATTTTCTACAATATTTTCAATAATTTTTTGAAGACTATTTTTGATAGATTTTTCAGAAGAGTTATTATTTTTAATTTTTTTTGCAGTTTTTTGCAACCACAACTTTTTTAAATTATTAGATAAATTATTATAACTTACTTCATCTTCATGTATTTTATTATATATCTCTACAATAGAATTTCTTATAGTTGATTCAACAAGATTATAAAGAATTAAAAATGAATTTGCTATAAAAATTCTTTGTAAATTAGAAGATATTTTTTTTTCAATAAAATTTTCATCTTTAAAATTATTCTTATATTTCAAAAATGTATTTTCTTTGTCAATAATAACAAGAAAAGCAAAGTATTCCTCAATCTCTTTTACTCTAATATCAAAATCTATTCTTGTATTATCCATTTATGAGCCTATCCTCACTTAATGTTCCCATTAAACCATCTCTGACAAATTCAATCCTATTTTGCAATCTACAAGGATTATTACTTGCATCTGTTGTTGTTTGCATCTTAAATCCTTCTGAATTTAACCAATCCATATTTGGGTTTTGTAAATTTGGTTCTTTTTGTAAAGCTAAATATACTCCTACAGAGATTGCTTCAAATCTAACTCTAGGAACAGAATTATTTTTTTCATCTTTTCTAAATCCATACTCAAAATTATTTTTAACAAATTGAACCATATTATTAAATCTTTGAATATATTTATCTTTATCAAACTCTTTTTGATTCATATCATCTAAATAACTATTTAAAAATATTGCTACATCATGTTTAAACTCTTTATACTTATCTGAATATGCAAAAAATCTTAAAATTAACTCTTCATATTCACCTCTTTTTGCTTTATTTTTAGAGATAGGACAAATTTTTCTAAAATCACTATCTTTTTTTAAACCTAAAATCATAGAATAAAACTCTCCTGAATAAGAGCCTTTTCTAATTTCGCTATCGGTCAATTTTTCACTGCTAGTATTTATTCTTTTGAATATATCTTGTTTAATTTCTTTATCTGTTACATCAGAAACAATAATTTTAAAGTCTCTGTTTTTAAAATAATTTTGTGCTTTTCTTGGCAAATATTTATATTTGACCCCATTAATAAGGTTGAGTTTTTCTAAGTTTCTTAATCTTAATCTATTTTCAAAAAATGCTATAAGAGTTCTAATTCTTTGAGAACCATCAATAATCTCTAATCTACTATTTTCATCTTCAGAGACCAAAAATGGTGTTAATGGAACTCCTAATAAAACTGATTCAATAAATCTTGATTGCTTTTTTATATCCCATACAAATTCTCTTTGATAACTAGGAACATATAGTGTAGCCTCTAAATTATCTTCATCTCCAAATTTACTGTAAAGAACTTCAAATGGATAATCTTTTGACATATAATCATATAAACTAGATTTCTCATTAATTTGATTTTGTATACTTTGTAACTTTTCTTCAGTAAATTTACTTTTTAATTTTCTTACCATCCTCAATCTCCTCTAAATGTTTAATTATACTTTTTCCAATTATCTCACCAAGCTTAGGTGGCACTGCATTACCTATCTGTTTAGTTACTTGTCCAAATTTTAAATTCTCTTTTTTATCAACAAACTTATAATTTTTTGGAAAGCTTTGCAAAATAGCTGCTTCTCTAAGTGATATGGCTCTATCTTGCTCTGGGTGTCCAAATCTGCCATTACCAATTCCTGTACAAAATGTTGTCATTGTAGGTGATGGCTCATCCCATTTCATTCTGCCATATACACTTACATAAGTTTTGCCTCTTTTTTTTGTATGACACTTTAATTTTAAATTATCATCCCAATCTCTCCAACTTCCACCCTGCTTAGATTGTCTAATTCTTTGTAAATTTTTATCTGAAATTTTTGATGCTCTATGTATAAAATCTTTTTCAGAACTTTCACCTGCTTTAATCTTTTCTAAATCTCCTATTACATCTTTAACAGTTAAATATTTCTCTGGTTTATGAGTAGGTTCAATCAATTTTATTTTACCTAATTTTGAAGCTAACAAAATTAATCTTTTTCTCTTTTGAGCAATGCCATAATCTGGTGCATAAACTACACTATACCATACATAAAACCCCTCTTTTTTTAATTCATTAATAAAATTATCAAAAACAGGCTCTTTTTTAAATTTAAGCAAATTTGGAACATTTTCCATTGATACAATATCTGGCTTTGTCTCTTTGATTAATCTTGCAAACTCATATAATAGTTGCCATCTTTTATCTTTTTGTTTATCACCCTTTAATGTATAAGTTGAAAATGGTTGACAAGGTGCACAACCAACAAGAACATTTATATTATCTTTTAAATAAAATTTATCTATATCCTCTTTTGATATTTTTATAATATCTTTATGTAAAAATTTTGCCTTACAATTAGTCTCAAAAGCATATTTACAACTTTTATCAAAATCAAATCCTGCTTTTATATTGAGTCCTGCTTCTTTTAATCCATACGATAATCCACCAATACCACAAAATAGATCTACTACAAAAATACTATTTTTCATTAAAAAAACTCTCTATATTATCATTTAGTTTTATTAAATTTTCTTCCAAACTCACACTATCTTCAAGATATAAAAAGTCAAATCGTTTATAACCGAATGCTTCATTGTTTTTCTCTATAAATTCACTTGTTATAAACTCTTTTTTGAGCTTAAAACTCTCATCGTTTGCAAAACCTTGCCCTTTTGTCTCAAGAATAAGCACTTTTTTGATTTGATTTTTTTCATCTCTCTTTATGATTAAAAAGTCTGTTGTATAACGACCGATATATTTATAACTATTGCTTTGCTTTTTATAGCACTCTATAACAAACTCACTCAATCCTCTTTCACCATTATAGTAAATCTCTAAATCTTTAAAACGCAAACTAAAAAAGTTCTCCAAAATATCCTTTTCAAACTTACTTTGTTTAAAATTATAAGGGATATAATGCAATGTTCTATCTTTATTTAGTGTAGCAACTTCCAAATTTTCCTGTGCAATTTTTGTTATATCTTCATATCTTCTTGCTTTTGTTAACTCTATAATCTTCTCTTGTTTTCTCTTTTCAAACTCAGTTATAAAGTCAGGGTTTGTATCGGCTTGTAGTATTTGATTTGTAGCCGATTTTGACGGATATAGCTTTTTGTTATCTTCTACATCCGTAAGCTTATCGACTATCAAAAGCTCTACACTCTTTTTTATAGTCTCTATTTTTGAATGCAACTCTCTTTTTATGCTAAAACATAGTGCTATATCATTATAAACTTTATCCAAATCATCAACTCTATCATAAATGGTTTTTAACTCTTTTTTATAATCATTTGTAGATATTTGCATAAAACTATTTTTTTCTACGGTAAATAAAAAATCCCTAAAACTTATCTTTTGATACTCTTTTTTTATAAATTCTCTATCTGTTTCAAGATTGGTAAAATTACCACTTTTAATTATGAAGGCATCATTTTTGTAACTATCGATATCACTGATCATTGTTTTAAGTTTTTCTTTTGTGTTTGTACTCTCTTCTATATCGACAGTAGTATATCTAACACGAAGTTGATAAAAATCAACCTTTGGTAATTTTAAGTGTTCAATCCTCGAAACTCTTTTTATAGGTTTATTTAAAGTTTTGCGATTTAGAGAGTTTAACTCCTCTATCGAAGTTTTTTGCTCTTTTTTTAATTGTTCATTTAAAATTTTAGCATTTGATTCATTTAGCCAAATTAGAGCCGTATTGTTATGCTCATCCACTTCTCTTAAACACCTGCAACTTGTTTGAAGTACCATATTTTTGGGGCTATCACCGGTTGCACTCAAAACAACACTTGTCAAACTTTTACAATCCCATCCCTCTTTCCCGACTTGCACCAGTAAGATATATCTCTTTTTACTTGCTTTTAAATCAAGACTTTTAAATTCAAGTTCGGCATTGACATCTACTTTATACTCTTTGTTACCTTTATGAAATTTTAGTATTTCATCTTTTGGGATTTTTAATTTTGAAACAAGATGAGGATAAATAAGCTCTTCCAAATCTTTAATACTACTACAATATATCGCACACTTAGCTATTGTTCCGTCTTGATAAACTTTTGTTTTGTAAAGCTTATTAAAATCGTTTATAGCTTGTGTTAAAATTTCTAACTTTTGAAGATTTGCACTTTTGACAGCCGGTAATTTTAAAAACTTCTCTATGGCAGTAGTCAATGGATAGTAATAAACAGTATTTGTAATATATGAAAATTTAAAAAAATCACTCTCGTTTATATATATCTTTTCTGCACTTTTAAGATAAGGTGTTCCGCTAAAACCTAAAACAGTAGTGATATTTCCCTGCTCATTCCACCAAGAAACAACTTGTCTTAGTTTTATATCATCACTTTGGGCATGATGAACTTCATCTATAAAAATAGCCATATTAGGCACAAGAGAAAATTTTTGTTTTAACTCATTTTCTACTATCTCATCATCTTTAAAAAGCCCTTTTGCTTTAGAATTTAAGATGACTTTTTCTGCATTGACTACAAAAATCTGACCAAATGGATTTGGTAGTATGCTATTTACTTTAGCGGCATTTGGGTTGACTGCAAGATTTGACTTTTTTGCAGTTTTAGGAACATCTAATATATCAAATTTTAAAAGTTTTTTAATCTTTTGTGCCTGAATTTTAGGTAACACCCAGCTACCGTCAAAACTCTCTATAGTTTTTAAAGAAGGTGCTATAGAATTTTTAAGCCCAGAAGGAATAAGTATCAAAAAATTGTGAGCAAAATTTTTATTGTTTGGTTCATTTAAAGCAAAATAGAGATCAAGATATATAAAACTAGCCATAAGATAAGTTTTACCCGCACCCATAGGCAACGAAAGCAGATAATCACTATAACTTACATCATAAAATATTTTCTTGATGATAGAGTCATAGTCGGTAACTTTATCATCATTTATGGCTTTTGCTAGAGACGGCAACTCTGTTTTAGAAAAATTATAAAGTGCTAATTTTTTAGTTTCTCCTAATGCCATAAGAGCTTTTTCAACAGTATCAAAATTTTCTTCTACTATAAAAAAACCCTCGCTGAAAAGTTGCCATAAAGGCTTATTTTGTCCTTCTATCTTTAAAAAAAGATAAACCTCTATAGCTTCTATTTGAGTATCTCTTAGCTTACCTTTATCTTTGATATAATCAATAATCTCTTTGACGGTACAATTGTTGGAATTTATCCATATATCTTTTTTAATTTTTATATTTTTATATATCATAACCTACCGCCAAAGTTTTTTAAATCACTGACCTTACGCACCATAATGAGCAAAGCTCATTATGGTGGCAGGGACTAAAGTCCCTACAACCCCCTAAAACTACGAAAAGTAGGACTTTTCGAGAAAAAAGTGCGTAAGGTCAGTTAAATCATACTTTCTAAAGATTCGTATGTTTAATTTTTGAGATTATACCAAAATTTAAAATATATATAGATATAATACATGATTATTTTATATAAAAGGAAAAAAATGTTGGGTATGTTTCAGCTGAAAGAAAGAGATACAAATGTAAAAACG
>JALUWM010000120.1 GCA_027019465.1 Campylobacterales bacterium | reverse complement strand
CAAATTATCTTGATGCAATTTGTAAAGTGTTTCATAAACTTGGCAGTAAAACCGAAGTTGTAAGTGAATTTGAATATGAAAAAGCAAGAAGTCTTGGGATTGAAGGGGAAAATATTATTTTTAATGGGCCTTATAAACCAAAAGAGGCTTTAAAAAAAGCAGTTATGGAAGGTGCTAAAATTCATATTGACCATTGGTATGAAATAAATGATCTTGAAGAGATTGCAGAGGAGCTTGGAGTCGAAATTCCAGTAGCAATAAGATGTAATATGAATACAGGTGTTTATCCTCAGTGGAGCAGATTTGGATTTAATATTGATAATGGAGAAGCATACGACGCAATAAAAAGAATTCATGAAGGTAAAAAACTTTATATGACAGGACTTCACTCTCATATTGGAACATTTATGTTAAGTGCGGCGGCTTATGGAATGGAAGTTAAAAAATTAATTGGACTTAAAAATCAAATTGAAGAAGATTTTGGATATGAAATTGAATATATTGATATTGGTGGAGGATTTGCTAGTAAAAATAGACTAAAAGGCGTATATCAGGCACCAGAAGTTATAGTCCCTAGTGCTGATGAATATGCAGAATCAATTACAAATGCTATCTTTGAATTTAATAAAGGAAAACTTCCTAAGCTTTATTTGGAAACAGGAAGAGCGTTAATTGATGAAGCTGGATATTTGTTAACAAGTATATTTGCAAGTAAACGAATGGCAGATGGTAAAAAAGGATATATTGTAGATGCCGGAGTAAATCTGCTTTATACTGCATTTTGGTATAACTTTGATATTTCACTTGATAAAAGATATGAAGGGCTTAATGAACCGTCAATGATAAATGGACCTTTATGTATGAATATCGATGTTATTGCTGAGAATATTATGTTGCCCTCACTTAATAGAGGAAGTGTGCTTAGTATTTGGCCTGTAGGGGCGTATAATGTTACTCAGTCTATGCAATTTATCAGATATAGACCAAGAATTGTTTTGATAGATAAAGATTCAACTCCTCATCTTATAAAAGAAGCAGATGATTTAGAATATGTAAGAGAAAAAGAGATAATTCCGGATTATTTAAAGTGAGAAAATGGATAAAATAAAACTTTTTTTTAAGCCTTATATCTCTATTCTTTTTTTAAGAGATTATAGGGTTGGAATACTTTTATTTTTATTTTCTTTCTTGCTTCCTAGTGTTGGGATTTTAGGAATGGTAGCAATATTTTCCACCATAATTTTTGCAGAGATTATGGGGGTTAGGGAACATTATTTAAAATATG
>JALUWM010000119.1 GCA_027019465.1 Campylobacterales bacterium | reverse complement strand
GAGGATGCGTTAAACGCTAAAGAAAAGAAAGAAGAAGAAGTCAAAAATGCCGTATACACACCTTCTGTATGTGGAATGTGTGTTAATATGTGCGGTATTATCGCAAGAAATGTTAATGGAAAAGTTACAAAAATAGACCCAAATCCACTTTACACAAAAAGTAGAGATTTTATGTGTGCAAGAGGAAATGCAGGAATAGCGGCTCAATATGACCCTGATAGACTTACAAAACCTCTAATTAGAGTTGGAGAAAAAGGTGAAGGTAAATTTAGAGAAGCAAGCTGGGAAGAAGCATTTGATTTTATTTCAAAAAAAATGGTTAAAATCCTAGAAGAAGAAAAAGATAATAGAAGCACATTTATTTTCGGTGCCGGTGCATCAACAGGTAACTTTGGTGACCCTGTATTTGCAAACCTGGTAAACGGTGTAGGAAGCTCGATTTTCATTGATCACTTTACAACTTGTTTTGCCCCATCTTTTATGGCAAATAAAATGACTTTTGGAAGCTGGGGACAAGCAGATTTCCAAAATTCAAAATATATCCTAAACTTAGGTGCAAACAGAGCCGAAGGTATCGTAACACCTGATACACTTGACTTATATAGAAAAAATGGTCTATATTGATGTCAGATACACAAACACTGTTTCTCATGCCGATGAATTTGTTGTTATTAAACCAGGAACTGATTTAGCCTTAATGCTTGCTATGATTAATGAAACAATCAAAAACGGATATCACAAAACTCCGTATAAAGCAGATTATATCTCAAAATATGTAGAAGGAATTGATGAACTTGAAAATTTCTTCTTAAACGGAGAAGGTGCAAAATATACTCCTGAATGGGCAGCAAAAATTACTGAAATTCCAGCAGCCACAATTAAAAGACTTACAAAAGAATTTAGTGACGCTGCAGAAAAATACAAAGGTGCTGCAAACTGCTACAGAAGTAGAAAATCAACGTGGTATTATCAGGATTATGACTTTAGACGTGCTCAAGCAATATTCAATTCAATACACGGAACAGTAAACAGACCTGGTGGTATTTTATTAGGACGCGGACTTAAACTTGAAAAATTTGACTATGAAGATTATCCAATCTATGATAATGCAAAAACAAGAATTGATATAGCCACAATTCCAAAAGGCTCATATCCACTGGCAAACCCTACAAAAGGTTCTTGGGCGATTTTAAGAGACCATGTTTTAGATATCAATACAAGATGGCATAAAGCCGGAAGACCAAGACCGGATGCTAATGGGAATTATAAAGGGCTAAAACCTGGA
>JALUWM010000118.1 GCA_027019465.1 Campylobacterales bacterium | reverse complement strand
TACTACCTGTACTCAGGTACATAGATTTCAGGACAGCTATCAGCTACTATAAGTCCAAGAGAGTAATTAGTATATTACTTATTTATTTACATTATTCAAGGTAAAATTTAATACTATCATCTATTTCATTAAAATATATGAAACTATATTTTCATTTTTGTTCTCAACTTGTAATCTTAAATATTAAACTATCATTTTTCACTTCATCAACTATTATATTAAATATTTCTCAATCTTTGCTTATAGCTGCTCAAGTTATTCCTTTATAATATAGATAAGGTGTGCAAGTGTGAACTTCAGCTGGATTTAACTTTCAACATCTTTTACATCTCATTCTTATTTATTAAATAATAAATAGTTTATCAGCTTCTTTATCTTTTATTATTTGCATAGCATCAACTAATCTTTCATTAAAGTTTCAATTTATAGTTCTAAGTATACAATTTCTATTTTTTATAGCTGTTAAATAACAAGCATCACTTATCATTTCATCTACTTCAACTTGATATTTCTTATCTGTATTTCTTACTCCATCATCTTTTATACTTATTTCAGGTGGTAAGTAAAGTAATATATCATATAAGTTTATCATTGCTTGTTGTGTTAATAACCTTACTTGTTGATTTTCTGCATATCACATTGTGCATTGTAAAGGATTATCTGTTATTAAGTTTTTATTATCTGTAGCTGTTTGAGTTATTTTCTGTAGTAAGTATCTTTGATACATCTCTCTTTCAGTTGGTGTATGATTATTAAAATCATATCATAATTCTTTTGCTAATTCTCTTTCAATATTTATATCTAATTTATAATCAGATAAGTAAGTACTTAGCTCTTTAGCTAGTGTAGTCTTCCCTGTACTAAATGCTCCTGCTATTCATATTTTCATTATAGTTGCTTAAAGAATGTAAAATTATATCTTTCCCATATTAAACTTTTTAATCATTTCTTTTCTTGATTTGTTTTAAAAATCTTATCATATTCTTCTTTATTCTTTTTATATGCTTCCTTATTTATAATCATAAATGGTCAAGTTTCTATATTTCAAAGTGTTATAGTTTTCATTTGTTATTTAATTAAGTAAATCTTTATTCTCATATATATTTCAAATCTTATAATGATGTTCTAATTCATCAGGCAAAGTTTGAAGATATCATTTACCAGTAACAATAATGGCTATTATAGTAATATCACTCTCAATCATTATATATTTCAAATTCAATTACTCATAGTATTTTGTATTGTTTTTCTATGACTCAATTATTTTCAAATTCATCTATTATTCATATTATAT
>JALUWM010000117.1 GCA_027019465.1 Campylobacterales bacterium | reverse complement strand
TTTTATAATTATAATATAATTATATTTTTATGTCAATAAACCAATTTTGATTGGTTACTTTACAAAAAGGTGCCCAATACCTTTTTTGTATGATTAAGTTAAAAGTAAATCTCTGACCCTGCTATCTATCAATCTATCATATCTATCATTCAAGAAGCTCTTTCATTTATCATTATTTTCATCAAAGATGCACTTAATTTTGTTTTTAACTTGCCCTACTACTATATCGCTAATATCCAGATCACTTCCAAACCCATAACTGTTACTAAGTTTTTTATAATCATCCAAATCTTTTTCAATCTCAGGATGATAGATAGGATGGTAATTACTGCTAACCTCTTTTGGATAAGGAGTAAATCTACCATAATGATTTCCGTTATAGATGACAAATACATTTGTCATCTCTAACGCAATAGCAAAATGAGGAGCTGAAGTCTCATTTGCTATCATTAGATTTCCGTTATAGATGACATAAAGCAGATCCACCAAAGATGTTTTACCTACTATGTCAATATAATCATATTTTGCATATTTTTTAAACTTGTCCGCATCTTCTTTATCTGATGGGGCACCGCACAAAACTATATCATATCCATAGTTTTCCTTTAAAAATTTCCCAACTTTTGCAAAATTTTGTATATCCCATTTTCTAAATTTAGCACTTGCACCTATAAAAAGTATGGTATAATTTTTTGGCAATTCAAAATCTAATTTTTTTGGCTCTAATTTTATAAAAGGCTTTTGTAAATCAAACTTTTCATCAAGTAAACTTTCAAAAAACTCTCTATGCCTATAAAACTCAAACATTATTTCATCTTTAGCAGGTATTAGCTGTGTATAATATTTATCACTTATACTTTTCTGCCACTTTTTAATATTGCTCAAATCTCCAATGCTTCCTATTTTTTCTCTTGCATTAACAACATTTACAATAGCATCATCACAGTAAAATGTCCTGCTATATGTTGGATTTATGACTATTTCATATCCTTGCTTTGTAATTTCTTTTAATTTTTTAAATCTATAAATAGAATTTCTTTCAAGTTTTTTTCTATCTACCCAAATAAAATTATCAACAAATTTACTATCTAATTTTTCTGCTAATTGCTTCCAAACGATATTCCCTACTAATGTAATCTTATAGTCTTTATACTTATTTTTCAAAATTTTTATATAATTTCTAAATAAAACATAATCTCCTATCGCATCAAGACGAATTAACAAGAGAGTCTTATTTGTTGGTTTACTGCTTTTTTTTGATAACAAATCTATTATGAAAAATAAAATAAATTTTACTAAAGCCTTGATCTTATTCATCTACTTTAACAATTCCCAAT
>JALUWM010000116.1 GCA_027019465.1 Campylobacterales bacterium | reverse complement strand
TGATGCTTTAATAAATTGGATGAACAATAAAAAAAGTGTAAAACAGCTTTGTGGTTATGATTGGATTATTGATGCTTGGAATTATAAATTTAACTGTAAGAAATGATTTGGGGATTGGTATAATTAATTCTGAAACTTCTCTTGACCTTTAGGGTGAAATAATTTAAATAATCTTTTTTAAAAAGATATTTTCATTTTTACTCGCAAATTCAATCAATTCATCACTAAATCCACTTTTAGAAAATAGAATATATTTTTTATTAGTAGATTCAATTTTATTAGATTTTTCAATTAAATCATTTAAAATTTTCATTGTAACTTTTCTATTTTGCCATTTACATTCCCCAAAAATAACAAAATCATCTGCAATTCCCACTATATCAATTTCTGTATTTTTATCCCACCATCTACCGCATCTATTTACTTCAAAATTACTCAAAACATATTCTATTGCTAAATCTTCATAAGTTTTTGCTACAAACTCACTAAAAGTCAGTTTTAGTTTATTTAATACAAATTCAATATTTTCTATTTCAAGTTGAGATTTATAAGGAAATACATAACTAAACCAAAATCTAATGAAATTATCTTTTATAAAATAAAGTCCTTTTTTACTCTTGTGATTTTCTGTTATTGGAATATCTTTATAGATAATTTCTAAATCTATTAGTTTTTTTATAAAAGAGGTTATATTTGTTACAGGCTTTTGAAGCTTTTTTGCAATATCCCCTATTTTATGATTTCCGTTTGCTATAACTTCCAAAATAGAAAAATATGTAAGAGTTTCACTCACTTCATCTTGAAGTAAAAAATATGGCTCATTATATAAAAAGCTATCTTTATCTAAAATATTTTTTGCAATAGATTTATATATATCCTCTTCAAATTCAAACATTTCTAAGTATTTTGGCACTCCGCCTAAAATAGAATAAATTTCAATTTGAGTAATAATATCTTTATCAATAAATTCTTTGATATATTTAAAATTTAATTGAGAAAGCTTAATATTAGCCGTTCTTCTTCCATAAAGAGGAGATGAATATGAAAGAGTTTCTTTATACATAAGAGATATTATACTTCCGCATAAAATTAAAAAAATATTTTTATTTTTTAAATATTCATCAATAATAGTTTGAAAAATAGAGGAAATTGCAGAATTTATTTTAGATAGATATTGAAATTCATCAATTACAATTATTAATTTTTCATTTTTATTTGAAATATACTGAAAAATTTGCTCAAATGAATTTATAGGCAAACTTCTTAAAAAATTATCATCAAAATAATCAGCCACGATATTTTTAAATTTTTCTATTAAAAGTGCTTCATTTTCTATTGTAGCGAGAAAATAGATACCTTTATGTTTTATTAGAAAATGTTTTATAAGTGTTGTTTTTCCTACTCTTCTTCTACCGTACAAAACTAAGAATCTAAATTGATTTTTATTATATTCATTCTCTAAAATTTGAAACTCTTTTTTTCTATTTACAAACATAATTACCTTATTCGTTTTTAAATTATAATAATTAAAATTATTTTAAAGTAATTATATCAAAATTAACAATTGATTATAAAAAAGGCACTGACTAAATAACGAAAAAGTAAAAAAGAGCTTAAATAGCCCTTAAATCTTTATAAGCTTCTATTACTCTATTTTTCATAGAAACTTCACCCTCTCTTAGCCATTTTCTAGGGTCGTAATATTTTTTGTTTGGTTTGTCTTCACCTTCTGGGTTTCCGATTTGAGACTGTAGATAATCGTGATATTTTTCAACATAATTTTTTACGCCTTCCCAAAACGCCCATTGGGTATCTGTATCAACATTCATTTTAACAACACCGTAATCAAGTGCTTCTTGAATTTTGCTAAGCTCGCTTCCGCTTCCTCCGTGAAATACAAATCTAATAGGTTTTTCTTTGTCTAAATTAAACTCTTTTCTTACATACTCTTGTGAATTTTTAAGAATAACTGGCTCTAATTTTACATGTCCAGGTTTATAAACACCGTGCACATTCCCAAAACTTGCAGCAATAGTAAATAAATCACTAACTTCGCTGAGTTCCTTATAAGCATATGCCACATCTTCTGGTTGAGTATAAAGTTTAGAGTTATCAATTCCGCTGTTATCCACTCCGTCTTCTTCTCCGCCTGTTACCCCAAGTTCAATTTCAAGCATAATATCTAATGGAGCCATTTTTTGAAGATATTCTTTACAAGTAGCAACATTTTCCTCAAGCAGCTCTTCGCTTAAATCAAGCATATGAGAAGAAAAAAGAGGTCTGCCGTATTTTTCGTAATGTTTAGCATTTTCTTCAATAAGCCCATCAATCCAAGGTAAAAGTTTTCTAGCTGCGTGGTCTGTATGTAAAATTACAGGAATTCCATAAGACTTGGCTAATGTATGGATATGTTTAGCCCCTGCAACAGCACCTAAAATTGCCGCTTTTTGGTCTTCATTGCTAAGTCCTTTTCCAGCCCAAAAGTGAGCTCCTCCGTTACTAAATTGAATAATAACAGGTAAATTAGCCTCTTTTGCTGCTTCCATTACGGCATTTGCAGAATCTGTCCCCACTATATTAATAGCAGGAAAAGCAAAACCGTTTTCTTTTGCCCAGTCCATAACTTTTGCCGTTTCACTTCCACTTAAAACTCCGGGTTTTACTAAATCCCTAAAACTCATAAATTTCTCCTTAGCTGTTTGGAATAGAATATTTTACATTTTCGCTAGATTGTATTTTTTGAAGTTCATCTTTTAATTTAAGTTGTTTTAGATAATTAATAATTTGAGCTCTAACTTTATTAAAAGGAATATAAGAATTTGTTTGTTTACCTTCAACTAAAATTACATGATATCCAAATCTTGTATGAACAGGTTTTAGTGTGATTTGACCAGGTTTTAGTTTTTCTGCAGCTTTTGAAAATGCAGGTACCATTTGTTTTGGATTAAACCATCCAAGTTCTCCACCATTAACTTTACTTGGTCCTATTGAATACTCTTTAGCAAGTTTTGCAAATTTATCTTCAAGAGCTTTTCCGTGAAGTCCTTTTAATTCATTGATTAATTTTTCAGCTTCTTTTTCATTTCTTACTAAAATATGTCTTGCTTTGATTTTTGGAGTTGTTCTAAAATAAATATTTTTATTTTTTTCATAAAAAGCTTTTACTTGATTATCTGATATTTTCATATTTTGATATTGATTTTTAAGCCACATATCAACAGCCAATTTCATTTTTGCCGCTTTAAACTGAGGTGTTTTTTCTACTGATTTTGCTTTTTTGTAAAGTTCAAGCGTATCAATATATTGAGATACAAATTTTTTAATATGTTGAGCAGGTAATTCTTGAAGTCTAATTCTATTATCTCCAGTAATTCCTTGAACATAATCATTAATTTCAGCAACCGTAATTTTTCTACCATCAACTGTAGCTAATACTGTATTGTTTGTAAGACCTTTTAAAGGCTTTCCAATCATTCCATTACCATGCATTCCTCCCATTCCTTGCATACCAGGAAATGCAAAAAGTGCCGCTGCTGATATCATTGAACCTATTATAACTTTTTTCATATTTATCCTTTTTTTAATTTTTTTTATGCCATATTATGAATGACATTTTGAATATCATCTATGTCTTCTAAAACCTCTATTAAATGCTCCACTTTTTCTGCTGTTTCATCATCAACATCACTTTCATTTGTAGCTACCAGTTGAATATTACTTTCAAGTATTTCAACATCTTCTATTGAACTCACAGCCTCTAAAACATTATTAAAATCTTCAGGCGTTGTTTCTATAACCAACACATCACCCATATCTTTTATATCTTCAGCTCCTGCGTCAATAGCTTTTTCTTCAATTTCTTCATCTTTACTTGATTTGTTCAAAACAATTATACCTTTTTTTTCAAACATCCAAGCAACGCTTCCGCTAGTCCCTAAATTTCCACCAGCTTTTTTAAAAGCGTGTCTGACTGCCGCTACGGCTCTGTTTTTATTGTCTGTAAGACACTCAACCATAACGGCAACGCCTCCTGGTCCATATCCTTCATAAACAATCTCTTCTAAAACCATTCCATCAATATTTCCAGTAGCTTTATCAATTGCCCTTTGAATATTGTTTGTAGGCATAGAATCCGCTTTTGCCCTGTCAACTGCAAGTCTTAACGCCGCATTTGTATCAGGATTACCACCGCCGCTTCTAGCTGCAGTCATTATAGCTCTTACATGTTTTGTAAATATTTTACTCTTTTTAGCATCTTCTTTAGCTTTGATATGCTTTACTTTAGACCATTTATTATGTCCTGCCATATCTCTCCTTTTTGAAAATATTTGTTATTATACAATAAAAAAACGCATAAAAGGATTAATTATGGTTTTAAGAACCCCTAAAGAGCTTGAAGAAATTAAAAAAAGATTTCTAGAACATTATAAAGGAAGTAAAACGGAGCTTAAATACAAAAACGATTATGAACTTTTAATAGATATTATTTTAAGTGCCCAGTGCACCGACAAAAGAGTAAATATTATTACACCTGCTCTTTTTGAAAAATACCCAGATATTAATTCTTTAGCAAATGCTTCTTTAGATGATGTAAAAAATATTATAAAATCCTGCTCGTTTTTTAATAATAAAGCAAAAAACATAATAGAAATGGCAAAAAAAGTAAAAAACGAATATAACGGCCAAATCCCTAGAGAGCATAAAGAATTAATTAAACTCCCGGGGGTTGGAAATAAAACGGCAAATGTATTTTTGATTGAACTTGAAGGTGCAAACAAAATGGCTGTTGATACGCATGTCTTTAGAGTAACTCATCGCTTAGGAATTACCGATGCAAAAAATGTAACAGAAACGGAAAAAGATTTAGTAAAAGCTTTTAAAACAGACCTTAATGAACTTCATCAGGCTTTTGTTTTATTTGGAAGATATATCTGCACCGCTAAAAATCCAAAATGCGAAAAATGTTTTGTAACAGATTTTTGCATAAGCAAAGAGGTTTTTAAAGCTAGATAATAATCATTTTTCAAAAACCAAAATCAGCTTTTCAGCTTCTTTACTTCCATATAAAGAAATTGGAATCATATTTTTTAATTTCATATTAATCAATTTTTCAATATCTTCCAATGAATAATAATACTGCGTTATTGATTTTTGTTTTTTTATGTAAGAATTATTCTCTTTTTTTTCAAAAAGGGTAATTTCGGTAATAAGTTTATTATCTTCAAATTCACTAAAAAGCGTGGCAAACTTTTTATCGTCTTCGGCTTTTAAATTTCCAATAGCCAACTCATCCATTGCATAAAAAGTATTAACATCAAATATAAAATATTTTTCTACTACTTTTTCCACACACGAAAAAAATTTTTTAAGTTCATTTTTATCCATATAATTTATTACATCAAAAATAGCACTAGCAGCTTCAAACTTTTCATTCATTTCACAGATATTGATATTTTCACAGTTACAGCCCTTTTTTGTAGCTTTTTTTACCTGAGCTAAGCTTAAATCAACACCTTTTACATCAATACCGGCTTCTTTTGCCATTAAACAAAAATCTCCCCCGCCGCATCCTATATCTAAAAGATTTTTTATATTTAATTCTTTTGCAATATCTAAAAAACTCCCCCAAAGCATATTAGCCGCTTCTTTATCTAAAAAAAGCTCCTCAATTTCAGAATATAACTCAAGCCCCATGAATTTTTCCTATTCCTTCAAGTAAATCCAAAATTTCTTTTTTATTTGTACTAAATGAATTTTTATTTGCAATTACTCTTGCGGATGAGTACATAATAACCTCTTTTTCTTCCATTCCGTTTTCTTTAAGTGTGCCACCTGTTTGGACAATATCAACAATAACATCACTAAGCCCAACAAGCGGAGCCAGTTCAATAGAGCCGTTTAGTTTTATTATTTCTATTGGAATACCTTTTTTTGAAAAATATTTTTTTGCAATATTTTGAAGTTTTGTAGCCACTTTTATACGCGTTTTATTTTTATAACTTTCATCTCCTTTAATTCCCGCTATACTAACCCTGCATTCTCCTAAACCTAAATCCATAAGTTCTAAAACATCAGAATTAAGCTCGGTAATCACATCATATCCAACTACCCCTATATCAGCGGCTTGTTTTTGGACATATGTTGCAACATCCCAGTTTCTTACATTCAAAAATGTAAAACCGGCTTTTTTTAAAATAAGTTTTCTGTTTTCAAATTCAAAATCTTCATTAAAAATTTTCTTAAAAATTGCCAAAACATCCTCGGCAATTCTACCTTTTGGTAAAGCTATTGTCATTTTTTTCCTTTATTGTTTTTTCCATTCCCCTAAAAACCAAATCTTTTATATAAATTCCATCCACAAAAGAGCTTAAAAACTTCCCATCCCCTCCTGTAAAATAGTAAGGCGAATTAAAAGATTTTATCATTTTTAAAATACTTCCAACACTTCCATATAAAAGAGCCTCATTTGTGTTTTGCGGTAACTTATTTAAATCAAATTTTTTAATATCCATATTCAAAACTTTTGAAATTTTAACAAAAGCTTCTTTAAAAGCAAAAATTCCTGGCATTATAATTCCGCCTTTATGTATTCCATCTTGCATAATATCAATCGTTACAGCACTTCCGGCATCTACTACAACACCATTTTTTACAGGAATACAGGCCATAATTCTGTCAATCCCTAAATTTTTATAACTAGTTTTAAAATTTACAAAATTTTTTAGATTAATTGCACTTGGATTTAATTCTAAAAGTTTTTGTTCTTTTTTGTTATTTACGCTTATATAATAGATTTTATCATTAAATTTTTTTATCTCTTTTAAGTCATAAATTTGATTATCTTCTAAGATATGATAATGTGTATTTCCTATATCAACTAAAATCAAAAAATTCTCCAATCTTTTAAAAGTTCTTTTGATTTAGAACAAATAGGAGCACTTGTAATTAAAATCTTTTTTTTATGTCTAAAATTAATTTCAGGAACAATTTTAAAATACTCTTCAATATCTTTTTTTAAAATTCTACTCTTTTTATCGATTTTTAAAATAAAACAGTATTCATTTTTAATATTAACTCCAAGATATGCTTTTATTTTTTTTCGTGTATTTAATTCAAGAGGCTTTAACTCTTTACAGATAATTTTATTTTTAATTAAAATATCTACAACTTCTTTCATTATAAATCTTTTAGAGGATGATATTGTAAAACGCTATCTTTTAAATTTTCTTTTTGTATATGGGTATAAATCTGTGTAGTGTTTAGTGACGAATGACCTAAGAGTTCCTGAACAATTCTTAAATCCGCCCCCCCTAAAACAAGAGAAGTTGCAAAAGAGTGTCTTAAGGTATGAGGTGAAACATTAAGATATTTTTTTGTTATATGAAAAGCACTGATTCTGCTTAATTTATTACAATTTTTATTTACAAAAACATATTCACTGCCACAAGGTCTTTTATGAAGATACTCGTTTATAGCTCTCAAAGCCACATCAGCTATTGGAACAACTCTTTGCTTTTCCCCTTTTGCCATAGTGACTTTAACCCAGCCATCTTCAATATCGCTAAGTTTTACATTTAACGCTTCACTTATTCTAAGTCCCGTTGCATATAAAAATAAAATAAGTGCCTTATCTCTTAATTCAAACCATGAAGAATCTTTATAATTTATATGCTCAACACTTCTTAAAATCTCTTCTTTACTTAAAAACTTAGGGAGAGTTTTTGGAATTTTCGCCTGTTTTATATTAAATTTTTCATCTACAATTTCTCTTTTATAAGCAAAATCAAAAAATGAATTAATAGCACTTAATTTTCTGTTTAACGAGCGTTTGTTGTCTATTTGGGATAAAAAAGAGATAATATTACTTGTATCAGCTTCAACTATTGGTCTTTTTAAAAACTCTTCAAACTGAATTAAATCCCTTTTATAAGCATCATATGTATTTTTACTTACAGCTTTATTTATAAGAAGATATTCTAAAAAACTTTCTATGTATCTACTCAATAAAAAAGACCTTATCCTGATTATATATTTTACATCCCTTAATTCTTAAAGGTTCACTTGTATTAAATTGATTTGTTTTATAAACAGTAATACTCAAATCAGGCGTAATTTTAAGTAAATATCCATTACTAGTAACAGTATAAATATTTCCTCTGCAAATTCCAGGAGCAAAAAAATCTGCAAACGGAAGGTTTTTTTCTTTTAATTTTTTTAGATTGGAATTCAATTTTATAATTTTACCTTCTACATTAAAAATGTATAAATTATTTTTATAAGAAATAATATGTTTTATTTCATCCTTATAAGTAATTAAAAAGTTTGGATTAAACAATACTATTTTTTTAGGTGTCGCCATAAAAAGATTATTATTTACTATTTTTAAGAAAATTATATTATCTATTATCGTTTCATTAGAAATATCAATATTTCTAATAAAATTATCTGTTTTTGCATCTATAACAGCTATATTCCCATTCAATAATGGATATAAAATAAGTCCTTGATAAAATACAGGAGACGCTCCTAAATATTGAGCAGCTATAGCATCCCCTCCTTTTTGGAAAAAAATCATTTTATGTTGTTTTAAAGAATACAGTCCATATGCATTATTTTCAAAAACTAAAGCTATTTTATCTTTATTTTGCGTTGCTGAATAAATCATATAAGGCATTTTTATAGTTTTATTTTCATCAATAATTAAAAGTTTCTCATCATAACTGGCCAAATTTTTAGCTATTTTTTTAAATTTCCCTAACTTATGCCCTTTCTCATCATAAAAAATAGTTTTACCAAATCCAAAATTAAATTTAGAAGTTTTAAAAGTTTCTGTTGTTTTTGTATAGTCATAAAGCGTTTTATGATTTTTATAAGGAAGTTCTCTTGAAATAGGATTTTTAGGTTCAAATTCTTTATTTGCACATCCTAAAAATAAAAAAACCGGTATTAAAAATAAAAAATATCTCATTTTACTATCCCATAATGAAGAAGATATGCACCAAGTGTTTTAAATTTAGAATTTGGATTTATATTATTAAAAACTTCCAACGCTTTTTTTCTGTTATTTTCCTCTAAATATATTCTTATTAAAGTAAATCTTACAGGGTTTTTTAATATTTTATAACTTGGATTTAAAAGATATCCCTCAAGTGCTTCTTTTGTTCCTTTTTGCATTGCAATTTCATAAGCTTTTAGAGCTTCAAGCTCTTTTGAATTTACTTTTGAATATTCACCTTTATTAAAAAGATATAAATTATAAAGTTTTTTATCTTTTTTAACAATTTCTAAGGCCTTTTTATCATTTGGATTTTGTAAAAGTGTCTCAAATGCATTATTTGCCTTTATAAGATTTTGTTTTTGAATATAATTATAAATATTGTAACCTATTAAATAAGCAGCTAATAAAATAGCTGTTAAGATAATATGCCTTTTATATTTTCTTACAAATTTTTCTAATTTAAAGACTTTAACCATAAGTTCTTCATCTTGTTTTAATTCTTTAGTATCTTGTTTTAATTCATCTTTAATACCCATAAATTGCCTTTTTATTGAAATTTTATCAAATAATCATCTATTTTTTTTATAACTTGCGCAGGTATTTTAACATTTAATTCTATAATTTTTAAATTTAGGGGAAATTTTTTAAGTTTTACATAATCTTTTGCAGTAGTTACAACTATTTTATTTTTATATTTTTTCAAATCTTTCCATTTATATTCATAATGGTCTGGAAAAATTTTATACTCTTTATTCCAAAAACTTAAAAGCCTTTTAGGATTTGAAATACCGCTTATTAATATATCTCCGCTAGGAACTTTTATTTCTCTTTTAATATCTTTTAAAACAATATCTGCAAATTTTAAAAAAATCCTTGGATATCTGTATCCACCAGCAGGCAAAACAAAAGGATTTTTTATTTTTTTATCAATTACAATATTTAATTTTCTAAAAGGCTTATCAAATCCGTCATCCAAAATAACAAAATCAGCCCCTATTCTTTTAGCTTCAATTATACCTTTTTTTCTATCTTTACTTACAATTACAGCCGCATTAGTAAATAAAGCTATCTCCATAGCTTCATCCCCGCTAATATCAACATCAGCTAAAATTTTTTTAAAATCTTTAACTAAAACCAAACCTTTGCTTTTTCTTTTATATCCTCTCAAAATAACAGTTATTTTTTTATTTTTATAATAATTGATAATAGCCTTGGTTAAAGGAGTTTTTCCACTCCCTCCTACTATTATATTTCCTATGGAAATTACAGGAATATTTAAATTTTCATAACTTCTTGGAAATTTAATTAAAACAATTAAATAATAAATAAAAGAAAAAGGAAGTAAAATAAAAATAAAAGGCCAGTGATACCATTTTGGATAAAAAAGCATATCTTCAAAAAAAGAATAAACTTTTTTCATTTATAATCTGATATCTCTTTCATATAAAAAGTCGTGTCCTATTGTTCTTGCTTTAAGTTTTGCAATAATAGGCGGTTTTCTTTTGAATTGATTTTGATATATTTTTTTTAGCACAAATTCAACTAAATTTTTATCATATTTTTCCAAAAGTTCATTTTTTGTAGCTCTGTTATCCACAAAATCTCTTAAAACCTCATCAAGCACCACATATGTATAACCAAGTTCATTTTCATCGCTTTGCCCTTCCCATAAATCGGCACTAGGAGGCTTTGAAATAATTTCTTCATTTACACCTAGATACTTGGCAAATTCAAATATTTCTGTTTTGTATAAATCCCCTATCGGATTTAGTGCACTTGCCAAATCTCCAAAAAGTGTCCCATATCCAAGCATAAGTTCACTTTTATTACTTGTCCCTATTACTAAAGCATTAAGTTCAGCAGATTTATCATAAAGAACTGCCATTCTCATTCTTGCACTAAAATTTCCAAATCTAACTTTATCATCAATTTTATATGCTTCAAGCAAAGGTGCAATAGAAATAATTTCATAATCTATATCAAATTTTTCACAAAGCTTTTTAGCATCCTCAATACTTGATTTACTGGAAAACTGACTAGGAAGCAAAAAAGCTTTAAAATTATCTCCTAGCGCCTTTTTTGCCAAAACTGCCACAACAGCACTGTCAATTCCCCCGCTAAGTCCTAAAATTCCTTTTTTAAGCCCTGTTTTAGTAATTTCTTCATAAATAAATTTAATTAAAAACTTTTCTATTAATTTCCATTTTTTCATTTTAGCCCTTAGCTATCTATATAATTTTTAAGGAGTTTCCCAATATTTGGATGTCTAAGTTTTTTAATAGCACTGCTTTCTATTTGTCTAACCCTTTCTCTTGTTACATTAAGGGCTTTTCCAATCTCTTCAAGCGTTCTTTCACTTTTATCAGGCATTAAACCAAAACGCATTTTAATAACTTCTCTTTCTCTATCATTTAAATTTTGCAAAATATCATCAATATGTTTTCTTAAATCTTCATTCACAACTTCTTCATAAGGATTTATAAATGTTTTATCTTCTATAAAATCCCCGAATTTCCCATCTTCTTCTTCTCCTACAGGTGCTTCTAAAGATACCGGCTCTTTTGAAATTTTAAGAATCTGTTTTACTTTATCTATTGGTATTTGCATATCTTTTGCAATTGTATCCAAAGTAGGTTCTTTTCCTTCTTCTTGGACATGCTTTCTTATTATTTTATTTATTTGATTTATATTTTCAATCATATGAATAGGAATTCTAACTGTTCTTGCCTGATCTGCTATTGCCCTAGATATTGCCTGTCTAATCCACCATGTTGCATAAGTTGAAAATTTATATCCTTTCTCAAATTCAAATTTATCAATAGCCTTCATAAGCCCTATATTTCCTTCTTGAATTAAATCAAGAAAAGGAAGCCCTCTATTGGTATATTTTTTTGCAATACTAACCACTAATCTAAGATTTGCCCTTGCCATTTTTTCTTTTGCTTCTGTTGTTATTTTTTTGCCTCTTTTTAGCTGTTCTAAAATAACTTCAAGTTTCTCAGGCTCCATTCCAAATGTATTATCACTTGCTTCTTTAGCTTCTACAAGTTTTTTGATATCCATATAAATATTTACCATTGTATGTTCAGGCACCATTGCGGCTATATCTTCTTTACTCAGATTAGTAATTTTACTTAAAATCTCTTTATGAAGAGTTTTCAACTGCTCATTAAAAAGTGGTAATCTATATTCTTTTTTCTTAAGTTCTTTTCCAAAATCCTTATCACCTTTTAATGAAGTTTCAACTGTTTTTACTATTTCATTAATAAGTTTAGAGGTATAACCTATCTCTTCAAGAGCAAGTTTTACCTTTTTCTTTTTAAATGTAAGTTGTAAAATTTTATGTAAATTTTCAATTTCATCTCTGTTTTTTGTATTAATAGCTATATCGTATTCATCTAAAACTTTTTCCCAATCTTTTTTTGCCTTTTCAAGATTTTTAAAAAGTTCATTAATTCTTTTTTCTCTTATTGAGATTTTTTTCTTTCTTTTACCTTCTTTACTTGTTTCATCTTCAACTTCTTCTTCATCAACAAAACTTTTAAAAAGTTCTTTTACCCTTCTTTCTCTGTTAAGCAAAGGTTCTTTATATTTTAAAACCAAATTAATTAAAAAAGGGATTGAACAAATTGCATCAAGAATTATCTCTTCACCAAGTTGAATTCTTCTAAAAATTTCTACTTCTTCATCTTTATCAAGAAGAGGAATATGCCCCATTTCTCTAAGATACATCCTAACAGGACTATCAGATCTACTCCATTCTAAAAGCTCTTTATCTTTTAAAATCTCTTCAGCAAGTTCCTCTTTTTTTCTTTCTCTTTCTTCTTCGTTTTTTACTACATCTTCAAGATTTTTGAGTTTTGCAACCTCAGCAGCTGTTTTTAATTTGATATTATTTTCATTAACAGCTTTTAAAATCTCTTTTGTTTGCGGCTTTGTAGGTGCTTTTGGTAAAATATCCACAATTTTTTCATATGTAACAACACCTTTTTTATTATCTTGAAACAGTTTTGTAAGTTCTTTTGGAAGTGCCATTAATTCTCCTTAGAATAAATATAGAAGCCCATAAATAAAGATTATTATCCTCACTTATCGAATTCTTTTAAGAGCGTTATTATACAATAAAGTTTTGGAACATCTTTTGCTTGTATGAAATATATTTTATACAAAAAAGGTTAATTTATGATTAACGGATACTATGACGCAGCCGGAGGAATGGTTACACAGTTTAACAGATTAAATGTTGTTTCAAATAATTTGGCAAATGTTAATACACCCGGCTTTAAACAGGACAATATAATTATCGGCGATTATGAAAGAATCTTTAAAGAAAAAAGAGATCAGCTACCGCTTGAAAACAATACACAAAAAGCTGCCGAATTTTTAAACAGAAACTTAAATAAAGTCCCTATTGTATCAAGCGAATATACAAATTTTTCCATAGGAAATATTCAAAGAACAGGAAATCCTCTTGATGTAGCCTTAAAACAAAAAGATTCTTTTTTTGTAGTCAACGAAAACGGCCAAAAATTAACCCGTGCTGGAAATTTCAATCTAGATAATAATGGATTTTTAATAAATAAAGAAGGCTTTAAAATTCTTAATATAAAAAATAAACCAATACAAATACCTCTCAATGCCAAGAACATTACAATAGACAAAAATGCAAATGTGTATGTGAACGGACAAAAAATAGCCACTCTTAAAATTATCAGCATTAAAAATCTAAACACACTTAAAAAAGTCGGAGACAATATGTGGCAATTTAATCCAAATAATGCAAAAATAGTTACAACAAACACAACTCTACAAGGGTTTTTAGAAAAATCAAATGTAAATCCAATAAAAGAAATGACTGATCTAATCTCTACAAACAGACTAGTAGAACAATATCAAAAAGTAATGACAACATTTATGGATGATTTAAACCGTGACGCAATAGAAAAATTAGCAAATGTTAGAGCATAACAGTTAAGAGTAAATATGTGGATGAATTAATAAGTAAAATAAAATTTCAGTAAAAGTAAGGAGCAATAATGATAAGAAGTTTATACACAGCAGCAACAGGAATGACAGCAGAACAGACACAAATAGATGTAGTATCAAATAATATAGCAAACGTAAACACAATAGGATACAAAAAACAAAGAGCTGAATTTGCAGATCTTTTTTATCAAACAATGGAATATGCAGGAACTTCCACTTCCTCCACAACCCAGTCACCTACAGGAATAAGCGTAGGTCTTGGTGTTAGACCAACTGCAGTTACTAAAATTTTCACACAGGGAAATTTTAAAGAGACACATAATAACTTAGACTTAGCTATTCAAGGAGATGGATTTTTTCAAATTCAAATGCCTGATGGAAGAATCGCTTATACCCGGGATGGTGCTTTTAAATTAGATGCAAACGGAAACTTAGTTACAAGTGACGGATATAAACTTATTCCAAATATCACACTCCCTGCAGACACTGTTCAAGTTTCAATAGGAACAGACGGGACTGTTTCTATTTTGGAAGCCGGGCAAACCCAAATGCAACAAATTGGACAAATCCAACTGGCAAAATTTATAAATCCAGCAGGTCTTCATTCTTTAGGAAGTAATTTATATATAAACACTTCCGCATCAGGTGACCCTATTGTAGATAATCCAGGAAGCAGCGGTCTTGGAAGTATAAGACAGGGATTTCTTGAAATGAGTAATGTTCAGCTTGTTGATGAGATGACAGATTTAATTACCGGTCAAAGAGCATATGATGCTGCAAGTAAAGCAATTACAACAAGTGATCAAATGCTTCAAACTGTAAATAATCTTAAAAGATAGTATAATTAGCCAAAAAGGTTTTTTTATGAAAAAATTTTTCTTTTTATTCATTGCTCTTTTTTTATTTGCCGCTCCTCTTAGTATTAAAGAAGCTTTTAAACCATCTTTCAAAGAAACAAAAAACAATGTAATATTTACTCTTAAAATGGCAAAAGAAATACATATTTACAAAAAATCCTTAAAAGTTTTTGTGGATAATAAACCATATAAAATAACCCTACCACCACCTAAAAAAGACTCTTTTGGAGATGATGTATATTTTAATAAAATAACACTTAAACTTCCTAAAAAAAATATAACTATAAAATATCAAGGATGTAGTGATTTAGTATGTTATACTCCTCAAACAATAACTTACAAAATAAAACAATTTACTAAAAAAACCCAAACACAAAAAATAGTATCTCTTTTCAATAAATCTATTTGGATAATTTTAGGGAGTTTTTTTGTTTTTGGACTACTTCTTAGTTTAACTCCTTGTATTTTTCCAACCATTCCTATTCTCTCAGGACTTCTTGTTAAAAACACCAATAAAAATTCAACTGCTTTTAAAGGATTTTTTATCTCTTTGATTTATGTTTTAAGTATGGCTGTAACTTACACAATAGCCGGAATTTTAGCAGGACTTTTTGGAAGTAACATCCAGGCACTTTTTCAAAATCCCTTTATAATTGTTTCTTTTAGTTTAATTTTTGTAGCCTTAGCACTTAGTATGTTTGGATTTTTTGAAATAGGACTTCCGGCTTCATTACAAACAAAAATAATGCAAAAAAGTAATGCCGCAGGTAACAAAGGCGGAATAATAGGCGTTATGATTATGGGAATTTTATCGGCTTTAATTGTAGGGCCTTGTATTGCCCCTCCTCTTGCGGGAGCATTGATTTATATAGGAAAAACAGGCAATGCCCTACTTGGGGGAGTGGCTTTATTTGTAATGAGCCTTGGAATGGGCGTTCCGCTCTTGATTTTAGGGCTAGGGGCTGGAAAACTACTGCCAAAAGCTGGAAACTGGATGATGGCTATAAATAAAATTTTTGGTGTTGTTATGCTAGGTGTTGCTATTTGGATGATAAGCAGGATATTACCTGAAACTATAACTTCAATTTTATGGAGTATTTTATTTATAGGAAGTGGCCTTTATTTAAATCCTTTTTCAAAAATGCAAAATTATAAAGAAGTTATTGTTAAAACAATCGGATTTTTTCTTATTTTAACGGGAATAATGTTTTTTTATAAACCTTTTTTACACTTAAACAACCAAACAATAATGCAAAAAACAAAATGGCAAAAAATTTCAAATTTAAATGAATTACAAAATATTATCAAAAACAACAAAACCGTTTTAGTTGACTTTAGCGCAAAATGGTGCGTAGCATGCAAGGAACTTGAAGAAAACACATTTTCAAATCCTAAAATAAAAAATATACTAAAAAATTATAAATTAGTAAGAATTGACATTACAAGTCCCGATAAAAATTTAAAAAAAATAATTCAAAAATATAAAATTATAGGACCTCCTGTGGTGCTTATTTTTAAAAATCATAAATTAATCTTAAAAATCACAGGCTATAAACCGCCTAGTAAATTTAAAAAATTACTTAATGAAAATTAGCAAAATTTTTTCTTTTGTCATTTTTTTGTTAAAATTCAAATTAAAAAAGGACCCTTATGAATATTATTACGGGTAAAATATGGAAATTCGGAGACAATATAGATACAGATTTGATTATTCCGGCAAGATATCTTAATACATCTAATCCACACGAACTTGCCAAGCATGTAATGGAAGATGCAGATCCTGAATTTGCAAAAAAAATGCAACCCGGCGATATTATCGTAGCCGGATATAATTTTGGGAGTGGAAGCAGTCGTGAACATGCTCCTATTGCTCTAAAAGCTGCCGGAGTAGCGGCTGTAATTGCAAAAAGTTTTGCAAGAATTTTTTACAGAAATAGTTTTAATATGGGACTTCCTATTTTTGAACTTTTAAATACGGATGAATTTAATGAAGGTAATTTAGTAAAAATTGACCTTGATAAAGGAATTGTTACAAATATAGATACAAACAAAGAATATAAATTTTCTCCAATTCCTCCTTTTATGCAAGAATTAATTGCAGCTGGAGGACTTATAAACTACGCAAAAGAGACTTTAAAGGAAGAGAATGAATAATTATAAAATAGCGGTAATAAAAGGTGACGGTATAGGTCCTGAAATTGTTGATGAAGCTATTAAGGTTTTAGATGCAGTTGCAGGAAAAGAGGGTTTTAATTTAGAATATAATGAATTTTTACTTGGAGGAAGCGCTGTTGATGTATTTGATAATCCGTGTCCTGATGAAACAATTAAGGGTTGTCTAAATTCAAATGCCGTGCTTTTTGGCTCTATAGGAGGAGAAAAATGGGATAATCTGCCAAAAGAAAAAAGACCGGAATTTGGTTTACTTAAACTTAGAAAATCTTTAGGGCTTTTTGCAAATATCCGTCCAGCTATTATTTTTGATGAACTTATTAATGCCTCAACACTAAAACCTGAAGTTATAAAAGATGTCAACTTATCAGTAGTAAGAGAATTAACAGGCGGTATATATTTTGGACAACCAAGAGAAAAAATGGCTGATGTTGCTTTTAATACAATGATTTATACAAAAGAAGAGATTGAGAGAATAGCAGAAGTGGCTTTTGAAGAAGCTATGAAAAGAAGAAAAAAAGTAACTTCGGTTGATAAAGCAAATGTTTTGGAAGTTAGTGAATTATGGAGAGAAACAGTTGAAGAAATTCATAAAAGATACCCTTTAGTTGAACTTGAACATATGTATGTGGATAATGCGGCAATGCAGCTTGTAAGAAATCCAAAACAATTCGATGTTATTTTAACAGGAAATATTTTTGGAGATATTTTAAGTGATGAAGCAAGTATGATTATAGGAAGCATCGGTCTTCTTCCAAGTGCAAGTATAGGTGGAAAAGTTGGACTGTTTGAACCAATTCACGGAAGTGCTCCTGATATTGCAGGACAGGGAATTGCAAACCCTATAGCCACAATTTTAAGTGCAGCTATGATGCTAGATTTCCTAGGTGAGAATAAAGCATCTCAGAGAATAAACACAGCAATTAAAAATGTTTTGCAAGAAGGATATAGAACAAAAGATTTGGCTTCTTTTGATGCAAAAGAAGTTGTCACAACAGAAGAAATGGGAAGTTTAATAGCAGAACATGCCGCTAACTAAAACATATGCAAGAATTTTAGAATCTCAGGGCTTTAAAAAAGATGCCCTTGAGATTTACAAAAAACTTTTAAAACTAAATCCAAATGATAAAGAATTAAAAAAAAATATTAAAAGACTTCAAGAAAGAAAAAAATTTGAAGAGGTAAATATTTTAAAATTACAAGAATTTGATAAAATTAATGAAAAAAACAGATTTGATTTTGAAAATTATTTAAAAGATTTAAAATGGATTTAAAAGAAACTATCTTAGAAACAATTGAAGAAATAGAACAAGATAAAATAGTAGAAGAGATAGTTGATAAAAAAAATTCAAATGAGTGCGACAGAGAATTTTTAGAACATTTAAAGGAAAGAGTTTTAATACTTTTTGACGGACTTCAATCCCCTAATACTGAAAATCTTGAAATAAAACTTGATGTAACCCTAAACTTTTTAGAATATCTTTTAGCAAAGATTGATGAAAAGCTCTCTAAAGAGTGAAAAGTTAAAAGTGAAAAATGAAAATTTAGCATTTTTAAAAAAAATTTTTACTAATTATACAAAAAAAATCTATTTAGTCGGTGGATGTGTAAGAGATGAGATTTTAGGCATCAAATCACATGATTTTGATATAGAAATTTATGATATAACTCCAAATGAATTTGAAAAACTAATGCAAAAAATAGGTGCTAAAGGGGTTGGAAAAAGTTTTTTTGTTTATAAATGGAAAAATTTTGATATAGCACTTCCTAGAACCGAAACTAAAACAGCTAAAGGACACAGAGGCTTTGAAGTCAATTTAACTAATAATAAAAAAGAAGCCTCTAAAAGACGCGATTTTACAATGAATGCTCTAATGAAAAATATCTATACAAATGAAATTCTTGATTTTTGGGGCGGAATTAAAGACATTAATAATAAAATAATCCGCCATATTGATGATGAAAAATTTAAAGAAGATCCACTAAGAGTTTTAAGGGCTATGCAGTTTGCCTCTCGTCTTAAATTCAAAGTTGCAAAAGAGACTGTTAAATTATGTCAAAATATTGATTTAAGTGATTTAAGTAAGGAAAGAATCTATATGGAATTTGAAAAAATGTTCAAATCAAAATATCTCTACTTTGGATTTTACTATTTTATTGTTTTAAAAATTGCAAAAAAGCTATTTAATTTAGAATTTAATTTTAAAGAGTTTTATCATTTAGCCAAAATTTATAAAATAAACCCCCTACCCTCTTTTTTTTTATATCATTTAAGATATTACAAACATCTGCCAATGGAAAAAATAAAAAACGCTTTAAATATGCCTAAAAAACTTATTAAAGAAATTAATATAAAAAAATGCCCGAAAACTGTCACAAACAGATTTTTTTATGCCCTATCTTTAAAGTATCCACTAAAAACTTTTAGCATTTTAAATTTAAATTGCTGTGAAAAATGGATAAAAGAGAATAATTTGTGGGATAAAAAATATAAACCAAGAAATATTGACCCTAAAAATCCAAGAGAATCCATTCTTAATGAAATCAGAAGTTATGATATAATTTATATAAAAAAAGGCAATAGATGAAATATACTCTTTTAATCGATTGTGACGACAAGAAAGGTCTGGTTTATAAAATTTCAAAAGTTTTATATGAAAATGATTTTAACATAGAAACACAACAGGAATTTGTTGATAAAGAGAATAACAAATTTTTTTTCCGTGCTGTAATTGCGGGAGTTGTTGATAAAGAAAAATTAAGAAATGAAATATTAAACGAAATTGACTGCGCAAACATCAAAATTCACAAAAAAAGAAAAAAAAGGGTTTTTATTTTAGCTACAAAAGAGGCTCACGCTCTTGGAGATATTTTAATAAAACAATATAGCGGCGATTTGGATATAGAAATTTTAGGGGTAATTGCTAATAGAGACAATTTAAGAGATTTAGTTGAAAAATTTAATATTCCTTTTCATTATATCCCGGCAGAAAATAAAACAAGAATAGAACACGAAAATGAGATGTTAAAAATCATTAAGCCTACTAATCCTGATTTTATTATTTTGGCTAAATTTATGAGAATTTTAACACCTAATTTTGTTGAAAAATTCCCAAACAAAATAATAAACATCCACCACTCTTTCCTGCCGGCATTCATAGGTGCAAATCCATACAAACAAGCCTATGACAGAGGTGTGAAAATCATAGGAGCAACCGCCCATTTTGTAAACAACAACCTTGATGACGGACCTATTATAGAACAGGATATTACAAGGGTTAATCACGAAATGAGCTGGGAAGAAATGAGAATACAAGGCAGAGATATAGAAAAAATAGTCCTTAGCCGTGCTATAAAAAAAGCTATTGAAGACAGAATTTTTGTATATGCAAATAAAACAATTATTTTATAAAAATGAAAAAAACAGAAATAAAACAAAAAATTTTAAAAGAGAGACTTAAAAATGTCTTTTCTAAAAATCCCAAAAAAATAGCAAGAATTTTAGAACATATCATCAAAAGGCAAAAAAATGTTTAATATTGTTTTAATTAATCCTCAAATTCCGCCAAATACCGGAAATATAGGAAGACTTTGTGTCAATGCAGGAGCGAAACTTCACCTAGTTAAACCTCTTGGATTTGATATAAGCGAAAAAGCCGTTAAAAGAGCCGGACTTGATTATTGGGAAAGACTTGATTTGAAAGTATGGGAAAATATAGATGAGTTTTTTAAAAAAAATGATATTAATAAAATGCACTTTGCTACTACAAAAACAAATAAGCCCTATTTTAAAGCAAAATTTAATAAAGAAGATTTTATAGTTTTTGGGAGTGAAACAAAAGGAATTGACGAAAATATCTTAAATAAATATAAAGACCAATGTATAACCATTCCTATGACAGATAAAGGCAGAAGTCTTAATTTAGCCGTTAGCACAGGAATAATTTTATATGAGGCCATAAGACAAAATTTTGATGACTTTAAGGTATAAAAATGTTTCAAAAATCTTTACTTAAAAATTTTGTAAAATCTTTTAAAACTCCTAATTTTGATAAAATTTATGAATTTGTCACCAAAAACAAATTTATAGCAGAAGACGCAAACGGCGCCGAGTTTTTAGCTCTTTTAGGAAAATTTTTAAATTGGAATTACAAAAGAGAGGTTAAAAACTCTACCGATTCCAAAAAAGCAGATGGGGTAATTTTTGATAAAAACAATAATCCAATTGCCATAATTGAATTAAAAAGTAGCAATAAAGATATTTCAAACAGAGATATTATCGCCCAAGCATTTAGATACAAAAATGAAAAACCTAATTGTGAGTATGTTTTTATTTCCAATTTTAAACAATTTGATATTTACATAGACAGCAGTGATAAGTGCTTTTCTATTGATTTGACTAAAAGAGAAAATTATCCTATTTTATACGCTTTGACAAATCAAAACATTATTCAAACCCACGCTCTTGCAAAGCTAAAAGAAAACTCAAAAACTCAAGAGGAAATAACAAAAGAGGTTTATAAAAAATATAGTGAATTTAGATTAAATCTTATAAATAATTTACTTAAAAACAATCCAACTATTTCAAAAGAAGAAATTTTACACGCTGTAAATAAACTACTTGATAGATTTATGTTTATTTTATTTGCCGAAGATAGAGGATTGATTCCTGCTAACACTATTTTTACAATTATTAAACATTACGAAGAAACTCATAAATGGGGAGATGAAACACCTTTATACGAATATTATAAAAAATATTTTCAATTTATCGATAAAGGAAATGAAAAACTAAATATCCCAAAATATAACGGAAATCTATTTAAACCCGATAAATTAGTAGAAAGTTTAATAATTGATAATGAAATTATAAAAGATGATTTAGCTACTTTATCGGCTTATGATTTTAGTGAAGATATAGATGTTGAAGTTTTAGGGCATATTTTTGAGCAGTCTTTAAGTGACTTAGAAGCTATTAAAGAAGAGCTAATCGAAGGTCATAAAATAGTAGATAAAAGAAAAAAAGATGGAGTTTTTTATACTCCTAAGTTTGTAACAGAGTTTATTGTTAAAAATACGGTAGAAAAACTTTGTGAGGAGAAAAAGCGAGAATTAAAACTACAAAAGCCGACTATAAAAAAACTTCATAAATATAGAGAATTTTTGGATAATCTAAAAATAGTAGACCCTGCTTGTGGAAGTGGAGCATTTTTAAATGCTGCATTTAGATACTTACTAAAAGAGCACGAATTTATAAAAAATGAACTTATAAAAAGCGGGGCAAATCTGTTTGAATTTATGGATGTGGATAAAGAAATTATAGAAAAAAATCTTTTTGGAGTGGATATAAATGAAGCAAGTGTAGGAATTACAAAACTTAGTCTTTGGCTTCAAACTGCAAAAAGAGATAGGGCATTATCTGATTTATCATCAAATATAAAATGTGCAAATTCCCTAAGTGCTGATTGGAATGAACTTTTTGCTGAAATTATGAGTAAAGGCGGATTTGATGTGGTGATTGGAAATCCTCCTTATGTAAGACAAGAGAGGATAAAAGATATAAAACCTATTCTAAAAAAACTCTATAAAGTGTTTAGTGGTACAGCTGATTTATTTGTCTATTTTTATGAATTAGCTTACAATATTTTAAAAGAAAATGGGCTTAATGGATTTATTTGCTCTAATAAATTTTTTAGAGCAAAATATGGTAAAAATTTAAGGGAACTAATTTTAACAAAAACTTCTATAAAAAATATTGTGGATTTTAGCGGGGTAAAAGTTTTTGAAGATGCTTCGGTTGATAGTGCCATCACAATTTTAAAAAAAGGCTATAAAAAAGATAATATTTTTAAAGTTTGTCTAAAAGATTTTCAAAACTGCTTTGAAATGAAGCAAGATGATTTAAGTATAGATAGTTTTGTTTTTGTAACTCCAAAAGAGCTTGAAATTAAGAAAAAAATAGAAAAACTTGGCACTCCTTTAAAAAATTGGGATATTAAGATAAATTTTGGAATTAAAACAGGGCTTAACGAAGCCTTTATTATTGATGAAGAGAAAAAGAATGAGTTAATCAAAAAAGATAATAAAAGTGCTGAAATTATTAAGCCACTTTTAAGAGGTAGAGATATTAAAAAGTATGAGTGTGATTTTAAGGGGTTCTATTTAATAAATACTCACAATAATCCATCGGTTGATGTAAATAATTATCCGGCAATAAAAGAACATCTTTATAAATATTTTGATAAATTAGCAAAAAGAAGTGATAAAGGAGCAACTCTTTATAACCTTAGAAATTGTGCCTATTTAGAAGATTTTGAAAAAGAAAAAATCGTCTTTTCAAGAATTGTAAAATCACCTCAATTTTGCTTTGATACAAAAAAATTTTATATAGAAGCAACGGGTTATATTTTAACAGGAGAAAATTTGAAATATATAACAGCTTTTTTAAATTCAGATTTTATATATAAAATATTTTATAAATTCTATTCAGGAGGTGGAATTGATGGGGAAATTAAAATCAATAAATTTGAAAAACTCCCAATTCCAAAACTAACTAAAAATGAGCAACAACCTTTTATCAATTTAGTTGATATAATTTTAACTTCAAAAGAGAAAATCAAAAAATATAAAAAATATCTTGATAAACTAACCCCAACTGAAAAAATAGAAATTTTAGATGAGATTGAAAAGTTAGAAAAAAAAGTAAATGAATCTATTTCAAAAATTGATGAAATGGTTTATAAACTTTATAATTTGAATAATGAAGAAATAAAAATAATAGAAAAATTTTGACGCTAATCAATGAAAAAAAATTAATTTTATTATATGATTTAAAAAAAGGCAAAAAATGACTTTTGAAAAATTCGAAAATGAAGTAAATACACTAAAAAAATTTTTTTCTATACATTGTAATGATAAACATACAAATCAAAAAAAAGAAGATTATGTTGTACCTTATTTAGATAATTCTTTAAAATTTGAGGTGTCTTTATGTGAAGAATGTCATAATTTATTGCAATATGCAATTTCAAAACTTCAAGAATGTCCTAATGATCCAAAACCAAAATGTAGAAAATGTCCAAACACCTGTTATGATAAAGACAAATATAAACAAATGGCAAAAATAATGAGATATTCCGGAATGAAATTAGGTATGACAAAAGCAGCTCAAAAACTAAAAAAAATGTTTATCAAATAATTAAAAAGAATTAAATGTTTTTAAATAGGCAATAGCTTCCCAGAAAAGAGCTTCGGGAATTGATTTTCCAAGCCTCATTCTAAGTTCAAAATCCATCATATTTTTTAAAAGTTTATAATAATCTTTTTCTTTAAACTTTACAGCCAGACTAACCCTTTGCCTCTCTATATTAAACGGTAACTGATAACCTAAAAGACCTTTTAAAGAAGAATTTCCTGTTTTTTTAATATAAAGATGATATTTGTATAAATCTTTTATATAACGCGTTATAGCACTTAAAAACCTTGTGAAATCCACTTTTATAAGAATATTTTCTAGTTTTTCTTCAAAATCTTCCCCTTTTAAAATAGAAACGATAATATCCTCAAACGTATCTTCTTTATATAAAAAAGCAAGTTCTTTTACATCATTTACGCTTATATCTTTTTTGTAAAGAGAAAGTTTTTCAAGCTCTTTTTCCAAAAACAAAGGCTCAATACTTTTTATAAGAAACATTTTTGCTTCTTTACTTAGAGTGATATTTAATTCATTTGATTTTTCATCAATAAATATTATAAGTTCTCTTATATCGGGCTCAAAAAATCTGACAACAGTTTTAGTTAATTTAGGCAATTTATTTCCATAATAGAAAAAAAAGAGAGATGAATTACCATTTTTAAAAAGTTTATCAATATTTGGAGGAATTTTATTGTGTTTTATAATTAAAATATTTTGCCCTCCAAACAAAGAATTTTCACTAAGATGAATTTTTGCTTGTTCATAATTATATTCATCATAAGACATTTTTATAATATTTTCATTTTTATATTTTTTTAACAATTTATTTTCATATTTTTGAAGATAAAACTCATTTCCATAAAAAATAACCTTTTTAGGAATCTCTTTTAGGGAATCAAATTCTTTTTTATACATCTGTTTTTGCATAACCTTTTATTTTGGCTGTGCCTATATTTACACTATCAATTTCTATATTTACTTTTTCAAACAAATCAAACTTAGCCCTGTTTTTAAGAAATATTCTAGCCCCTAAAAGTTTATCTTCCGTTATTTTTGCAATAGGAGGGATTTGGACATCTTCAATAATTCCTTCAAACTCATCCCTTATATGCTTAGCGGCAAATCTGGCATATTTTCTGTCATAAAAATCCCATTCTACTTTCATAGCTTCTCTTTCAAGTTCACTTATTTTTACAACCAAAGCTTCTATATTTCTTAAAATATATTCCAATTGTTTTTTATCTTTTTTGATAGTTGCTTTTAAAATTCTGTGCAAAGTAAGGTCTGAGTATCTTCTAATAGGAGATGTAAAATGAGAATATCTCTCAAATCCCAAGGCATAATGGCCTGTATTAACCGCGTCATATCTAGCCTGTTTTTGAGAACGGATTATAAGTTTATCCACATATTTTTTAATTCCAAGATCATTGGCCTGTTTTTGGATATCTTCTACAATTTTTACAAAATTTTTTTCATCCTCTTTTACATCTATTCCAAGTGCTACTAAGGATTGATAAAGCTCATCAATAGTAACTTGTGAAGGCTTATCGTGAACCCTAAAAATTCCAAAATCTATCAAATTTGCAGCAGCTTTATTGGCTAAAAGCATACAATCTTCTATAAGTTTATGAGAAGGAGTTTCCTGTTCTAAAGAAACATTTTTAATTTCACCATTTTCATCAAGTTCCATTTTTATTTCATCACTTGCAAAATCTAATCCTGTTTTTAATCTTTTATTTCTTATATGCTTAATTTTCTCCCATAAAGGCAAAAGCCAGGATAAAATTTCATCATCAACTTTATCTTTATTTTCAAAATTTTTTTCTAAAAATTTATCTATTGTTTCATAAGAGTATTTTCTTTTTGACTTTATAATTGCTTCAAAAAGTTCTTCTTTTATAATTTCATTTTTTTCATTAAGAGTTAATTTAAAAGTAAAGGCAAGTCTTTCTTCATTTTCTTTTAAAGAGCACATATTTTCACTAAGCTCACGAGGGAGCATAGGAACAGATTTATGTGGAAAATAGATACTAAACCCTCTATTTTTAGCCTCTTTATCAATATTTCCATTTAAATAAACATATTCACTCACATCTGCTATAGCCACAAAAAGTTCATTTTTTTCTTTATCAAAATAAATAGCGTCATCGTGGTCTTTTGCAGTTACAGGGTCTATTGTGCAAAAAGAAAGTTCAATTAAATCAACTCTATTTGGATAAAAAGATTTATCAATATAATTTCCAAACGCTTTTGCTTCATTTAATGCTTTTTTGCTAAATTCTTCTTTTTTATTATAAAGAGCAAGCGAAATTTTTTCATCAACCAAAGGGTCATCCAACACACCTAAAACCTCTTCTATTTTAGAAGTATAGTTATTAACTTTAAAAACAGCCCCTTTTGGAAGAGATTTAAAAATCTTTTTTTTCTCATTTACAAAAACTTCAAGATCTGTTTTTATATTTTTTAAAACAGGCTCTTTTTTGCCATTCTTTATTTTAAAATCAAGATAAACAACACTTGTTAAGAATGCTTTTTGTAAAATATAGATAACTTTTACTTTTGGCCTTCCTTTTTTAAAAAGCTTTTTTGCTATTACAAAATCACCGTTACTAGCTCCATTTAAATCATAGCTTTCTATTAAATAATCTTTCTCTTTTACTCCAAAAGGAACTAAAAAGCCAAAACCTTTTTTGGTAATTTCAACCTTTCCTACTCTAAAAGAAGATTTTAATTTAATAATTTTTCCATCACTTAAAACATTAATAGCTAAAAGGTCATTAACTAAATCCCTTTTATCCCTTGGAATATCTTTACCTTCAAGACCTTTTACAAGTTTATATAAAAATTCTTTCATTAATTTTCCTCAACCATATCCCAAGCATCCAAAAAAGAATTTTCGTTTAAATTATATTTTTTAATAAGTTCTAAGGCTTTATCTTTTGCATTTTCTTCATCTTCTAATAAATTCACAGCTTCTCTTAATATCTTAAGACTCGCCGCATATTCAACATATTCCGCTCTCTCTTCTGGTGAATCAATATTTGCTATAGGTTCAATTAAATCTTTACTAAAATGCCAGTGTTTAAAAATTTCTGCAGTTACATCAGAAGTAGTAGCACCTACATATTTTTTTTCTATTTCGTATCTATTTTCAATATTTAGCTCATTTTTAAACTCTTCAGCCTGAGCTTGCGAATTTAAAACTAATGAGATAACAACGGCTCCAACATCAATTAAAAACGAATCAGTAGCTATAATATCAAGTTTTGAACGTTCTTTTTTGTACCAATTAAGAGCAAGCGCATTTCTTTTAATAGAAACATCATGAAAACGACTTTCTGTAATGCCATAAGCACTTAAATCAAATTTTAAAGCATTTCTAACAGCAAAAGAGATTACAAATCCTTTAACAGTACTCATTCCAAAAAGAGAAACAGCCTGATCGATTGTTTTTATCTGCCTTGTAAATCCATACAAAGGAGAATTTGCAGCTTTTAATAAATTAGCTGTAATTAAAGGATCATCCTTAATTACATTAACCAAATCTTTTATTGATGCATTTGGATCATTTGTTATTTTTTGAACTTCTAAAACACTATTAGGTAAAGGCGGCAAATTTTTTATTTGCACCAAAATTAAACTATTTATCATTTAAACTCCTTAATTTTTCTTCTATTATATCATTTTGCCCATAAGAATTAATATATGCATTTAATATTTTTTTTGCTTTTTTAGTTTTCTTTTCTTTTAATAAAATATTTGCAAACAAAATCCAACTTTTATATGAAGAAGGATTTATATTATTTGCTTTTAAAGCCCATATTTGTGCATTTGTTAAATCTTTTTTTTTAAAATAAATTTTTGAAATAAGAATAGCTAAATCAAAATTTTTCATAGTATTGAATTTTTGTATAAGAGTTTTCAAATCAGGCGTTTTTTCTACTATTTTTATAGTATCAATATTTACATTATGATTTATTTGAATTTCTTTTATTTTATTTTTCTTATGATTGTTTTCCTTTTTTGGAATATTTTTTTTAGAAATAGATTTTTTACTATTTTTATTTTGTTGAAATTCTTTTTTAGTTAAAAGTATTTTAGATAAATTTGGCAAAATAAAATGAAAACTTTTAAGAGATTTATTTTCTTCTTTACTTTTGTTTTTAATATTTTCTATTTTTTTAACAATTTTTTTTTCTGATTTTCTTTTTTTTATTTCTTTTTGTTCTGTATTATTATGTTTTACGTTTTTTTTTATTTTTTGTATTTTATCTAAAATAAAAAATCCTGATAAAAATAGAATTATTATACTTATAATAACAGCATATTTAAACAATATATGTTTATAATAAAGTTTTTCAAATTTATCATATCTATGCATTAATTGCCTTTAAATCCATTATGGCAATATATATATATTTGTTTTTTATTTTTTTTAAATTAAATTTATAGGGATTTTTATTATAAAAATAATCCATTACATCAAAAAGTTTATAAATCATTTGATTAGTAGCCCTAAGAGAACCTTTGGTATATTTATAAATAAGCTTTAAATTATTTTTTGTAAACATTGAAGCTATTTCATTATAATTATTTTTTAAAAGTTTACTAAATATAAAATTTTCCATTTCTACTTTGCTTACACTTTTGACATGAATAATAGAGTTAATTCTGGTTTTAAAATGTTTTTTTGCAAGAAGTTCAGATACATTTGTGTCATGGGTAGCAAAAACAATGGTTATATTACCTTTATCTGCATAAATTCTAAGATTTTCCCATGTATCCGCTTTTAAAAGTTGCGCCTCATCTAAAAGTAAAATATGATGCTTTTTGATATCCAGTTCTTTTATAAGTTTTAAAATAGAATCTATTTCCATATAAGGATTACTAACAAAAAAAACATCTTTTTTTGTTTTAAGCTGCTCATAAATACTTCTTAATAATAAACTTTTACCACTTCCAGCCTCACCTGTTAAAAGTATCATTTTTTCTTTTTGATTTATTCCAGCTAATAAATCAATTTTTATTTTTTCAGAAGAAGTAAGAGGAATATATTTCTCCGGATCAACAACATCTCTAAATAAATTTTTAGCCTCAGCGAATTTTACCAAAGCCTAAATCCCTTAATGTTGTTTGTTTATGAAGATTAATAATATGCGGTGTTATAACAAATACAAGTTCTTTTTTAGAAGTAATTTCACTTTTAGAAGAAAAAAGATATTTTATTAAAGGTATTTCTTTTAATACAGGAACACCATTTACCTCAAATTGTCTATCAGTTGTTATTAATCCTCCTAAAACCAAAGTTTGATTATTTTTAAGTCTTACAATACTGAGCATCGTATTATCTTTTGTATCAGGAGGCATATTTCTATTAGCATTGTTTAACTGGGTTAAATTCCTAAAAGCACTAATTGTAGGCTGTATACTTAAGACTATATTACCACTGTCACTTATTTGAGGTGTAATATCAAGGACTATTCCTACAAATTTAGAACCGATTGTATACTGAGTGGCAGGAGGTGTATTTGGATTACTTACTACAGAAGATGCATATTTATAATAAATAGTGCTTCCTACACTTATAATTGCCTTTTGATCATTAAGAGTCATAATCTTAGGATTTGAAATAGAATTTACATTTCCGTTTGTAGAGAGAAAATTCAAAAGTCCATTTATACTAAAAGTAGCGGAATTAAATACAGATAAAGATCCGCCTATATATTTACCTCTTAAAGGAACATTTTGTTTATTTATACTTAAGGCAAGTTGAGCCCAATTAATACCTGTTTGATGAGAAGCAGACAATTCTACACTGTAAATATGAACATCTATTAAAACTTCTTTTTGAAGATTATTCATTAAATTAGAGACATATGAATCTACTGCTTTTAACTGTTTCATAGTTCCCGTAACAACAACTAATCCTGCATCTTTATTGATAATTGGAGAAAAAGTATTAAGATCATTCAATTTTAGCATAGAATAATTAGGATCAATTTTTATATTACTTTTTAAAAGAATAGATATTTGTTGTTTTAATTTACTCCAAAAATTAAAATTATAATTATTTGTCACTTTATTATCAGACGAATCTAAATTAGAACTTCCGCTCCTGCTAGATGAAATAAAATTAATTTTATATGTTTTAGTTTTAAAATAACTTATTTCAATAGTATTGTTTTTTAATCTATAAAAAAGATTTTTTTGAGTTAAAATAATATTTAATATTTGATTTAATGTAAAATTTTTAATTCGTATATAAGGCATTTTTTCTTTTGCTATTTGTTTAGCTATATCATCTTTATAAACAATATTTATATTACACTTTTGAGTAAGAAGCAATTTTAAAAAAGAATTTATACTTAAGCGTTCTTGTTTATTCATACTATTTGCATAACTAAAAAATTTATTTTCACATCCTCCTGCAAACAAAAAAATACTTAAAAACACAAATATCAATATTTTTTTCATTAATTTTCCTTTATCCCTGGAATTTTTTTATTAATAGTTTTTGTAATAATTTTACTTTTATATTCTAATATTATTTTATCTAATATAATTTTTTTCACTTTATAATATTTTTCAAAAACATCTCCTTTTTTAACCCACTTTTTATAGCTTTTTATTAATTTATTTCCTAAATATTTATTTATTAAAACATATGCACTTTTATTAAACACGGATATCAATTTAATATTTATTCTTTTCTCAAGCCCAGAAAATACTTTTATTTTTTGAGCCCCTTTTATTATAATTTTTTTCTCAAAAGGAGCTTTTATTTTATTAAATTGTTTTAATTCAAAATGATAATGCACCAACTCACTCGTATAATTCAGATATTTATTATTACCAGCAAAAAGAGTGCATACTAAAACACTTATTAAAAATAATAACTTTTTCATAGTTTATATCCATACAAAGAGAATTCTATATAATATTTATTTGGTGCTATAATTTTAAAATCATTAACCCTTATAAGAGGTTTTATATTTTCGTATTTATACATATAATAAATAAAATTTTTATATGTACCTTCAAGATTTAAGGCAAAATTTATTTTTTTAACAATCAACTTATTGGATAAAATATTTTTTTGAATACTTTTATTCTCATCATATAAATTTTTTACAAGTTTAACCTCAAGACCCCCAGCTTTTGCATCAATTATACTGTTTTTAACAAATTGACCCCATTTTTGTTTATTAAAATGTGTAAAATCGAGCAGATTTACAAGCTGAGAATAATACATTCTATTTTTATTTAATGTAATAAGTTGCGTATGCATTTGTTTTAATTCTCTTTGTATTCTTATGTTTTGAGCCTTAAATCCATTAAGTTCCATAATATTTTGATTTAAATTTTGTGTAAATTGTTTAAATTTTTGTTCATTTGAATTTGCAAAATCAGAAGCTTTTGGAGTTATAAAATAAAATATAATGAATCCAACAGTTAAAATAACAGCTAAAAGAGTATAATAAAACTCTTTTTTACCTTTAAGTTCATAATAAGAATCTATTTTATCGAAAATAGTTATATTCATTCTTCAATCCTAATAGTTGTGGTATATTTATTATTTTTTTTAATAATCTTATCAAAATAAACATTAAATCCGCTATTTACCAAAGCATTTATAAATTTTGCTATTTTATCATCATCATAACTATAAACATTCATTAAATAAATATCATCTTTATAAGACATAGTTTTAAGAAAAATATTATATTTATTCATTAACATAGTCAAATCGACAACTTCTTGAGATTTTGGTAAATAAGAAAATTTGAACTTATAAATATTATTTATAAGATTTTCATAATTATTGATTGCTTCTTCATTCTTTTTAATGTCTTTTTCTACATATTTTATATCTTTTTTATATCTTAAAATTCTACTCTTTAAAATATTTTTTTGAAGATTTATTTTATTAAGTTTTAATTTTGTATTTATAGCTCTTTTTTTAAAGTTTAAGCCTTTTATATACAAATAAAAAGGATATGAAGAAAAAAGAGCTGTTATAGCAACTGTAGATAAAAGTAAAATACCGGAAGTTCTATATATAAATTTTGGTTTTCTTAAAAACAAAGAATAATTATATTTTAAATTATTTGTTTTATAAGCATAGGAACTCTCAAGCATTCCTAAAAATAAAAATGGATCTACTAAAAGTCTATCTAAATTATATTTTTCATAAAACTCAAAACCAAAAGATTTTATATTTAAACTTTTTTTAATATAATCATTAATACCAGGAATAGTACCATATTCTGATGTTATAAAAATCCTATCAATTTTATCAATATTATAATTCTCAATAACATTAAGAATTTGTTCGTTTATAAGATATATTCTTTTTTGGAATTCTTCAGCAATAGTTTTATATATAATATTTTCTTTATTAAAATATTTCTCTTTTAGAAATCCTTTTTTAGAAAGAAGTTTTTGAAATAAATTTTTATCAAAATTTTTAATTTTTAACTCTTCTAATCTATCATAAATTTTATTAAGTCCATCACTTATTGTATTTATATATAAAAGCTCTCCTTCTGAATAAAAAGTAAAAAATATTTTATCAAATAAAACCACAACAAAAACATCATCTGCTTTTTGTAAAATATTCTCATCATAAAGTGTTTTATAAGCAAAAGCCGGAAAAGAAATATAATCTATATATCCAGCTTCTTTTAAAATATAATCATAACTACTTTTTATATAATTTTCAGGAACAATAACTGTTTGAATTAAAATTTCTTTTTCATTGTTTAATTTATCAATAATTTTATATTTTATAATATATTTTTCGGTTTCTGAAAGACCTGCTTCTTCATAAACTTTTGTTTCAATAAAAGCCTCTAAATCTATTTTTTCTAAAACAGTACTTTCTATAGTGAAATTATAAAAAATAGCATCTTCTATTGGAACATAACTTGATAAAAGAGCTTGAGATTTTAAATTTTCCCGATAAATTCTAAGAAGTTTTTTATCATTATATAGTATATAACGTTCTTTATTTTTAACACCTATGACTTTATTATAATCATAATTATACCTATTGTTTAAAAATCCAAAATCAAATTTTTTAATCTTTAAATTCATAACCTATTTCTTTTAATATTTTTTTATTTTTACTCCAATGAGGAACAACTTTTACAAAAAGCTCTAAATAAATTTTTTTAGAACTAAATTCTTCTAAAAGTTTTCTAGCATATATACCTATCTCTTTTATTTTTTTACCTTTTTTTCCTATAATCATCCCTTTTGGGGAAGTTCTTTCGACTATAATTGTAGCATAAATTTTATCTAAACTATCGTATTCTTCTATTTTATCTATTATAATATCTGTTTCATATGGGAGTTCATCACCTAATTTTTCAAAAAGAGCTTCACGAATTAACTCTTTATAAATATCTTTTATATTTTCTGTAGAAATAATTTCAGGGTCATAATAGTAAGGATGTTCTGGTAAATACTTAACTATAGTATCAAGCAACTCTTCTTTTCCTTCTCCACTAACAGCACTAATCGCAATAACATCTAAAGCTTTGCCTAAATTTTTATATTCTTTTATTCTTTTCTCTACTTCCTCTTTATTTACTAAATCTGTTTTAGTTAAAACAACAATATGAGGAATATTTTTTTTATTAAGTTCTAAAAACCATTTATATCCATCTAAATTATCTTTTACATCTGCTAAAAATAAAACCAAATCACTATCACTTAATGCTTTTAGTGCCTCTTTTAACATAAATTTATTTAATAGTTTTTCTTTTTCGTGAAGCCCTGGAGTATCAAGCAGGATTATTTGGTTATCATTATGCATAACTATAGCATTTACTCTTTTTCTACTGGCATTTGCTTTAGGAGAAACAAGAGCTATTTTCTCTCCTAAAAGCCAATTAAGAAGTGTTGATTTCCCGGCATTTGGTTTACCTAAAATTCCTACAAAACCGCTTTTTATCATTATTTTTTACCTTCTTTTCCTTTTTCTATTCCCTGTCTTTTTTATAAAATATATTTTGTTATTTCTTCATTTTCTACTATATCGTCCAATTTTTCATTTACATAAGATTTTGTAATTACAAAATCACTTCCAAGATATTCATCTGCATTAAAATTAATGTCCTCTAATACTTTTTCTATAACAGTATGAAGTCTTCTTGCACCTATATCTTCTGTTTTTTCATTTGCTAAAAATGCAAATCTTGCAATTTCTCTTAAAGCTTCTTCTTCAAAAACCAACTCAACTTTTTCAACTTCAAGAAGTTTTTGATACTGTTTAATTAAAGAGTGTTTTGGAGTTGTTAAAATTTTATATAACGCTTCCTCATCCAAAGAGTTAAGTTCAACCCTTAAAGGAAATCTACCCTGAAGCTCTGGAATCAAATCACTAGGTTTACTTACATGAAAAGCTCCAGCTGCAATAAACAAAATATGATCCGTATTAATATAACCATGTTTCGTATTAACAGTGCTGCCTTCCACTATTGGAAGTAAATCTCTTTGTACACCTTCTTTGCTTGGATCTTGTCTTGTATTCCCTGTTGCTGCGATTTTATCTATTTCATCAATAAAAATAATTCCGTTTGCCGCTCTTTTAAGAGCTTCTTTTTTTACATCGTCTTTATTAATAATTTTATCTGCTGCTTGTTTTTGTAAAAGTTCTTTTGCTTCTTTTACAGTAACTTCTTTTTTTTCTTTATTTTTATTAAATACCCCTATAATTTTTACAATAGATTCTTGTGCTTTTATCATATCAGGCGGCAAAGAGTCATCCATAGCCATATCTTCATCAAGTTCTATTGTGATTTTAAGATGGTCAACATCTCCTTTTTTTACTCTCTCTTTCATTTTTTCAAAAGTTTTTTGATACTCTTCTTGTTTTGCCTGAGGTGCATTTTTTGGAAGAGGAGGAAGAAGTTTTTTTGTAATTTCATTAATAACTTCTTCTTCAATTTTTTCTTTTGAGTTTTCTTGCATCTCTTTTCTTACTAAATTAATAGCATTATTAACCAAATCCCTAATCATACTCTCAACATCTCTTCCAACAAACCCTACTTCTGTATATTTGCTAGCTTCAACTTTTACAAATGGCACTTTCATCATTTTTGCCATTCTTCTTGCAATTTCTGTTTTACCAACCCCTGTTGGTCCTATCATAAGAATATTTTTTGGCAAAATATCATCCTGCCACTCTTTTGATAATTTTAATCTTCTGTATCTGTTTCTAAGGGCAATTGCTATTGTTTTTTTAGCATTTTTTTGCCCTACCACATATTCATCTAAATATGCAACAATATCTTTTGGAGTTAAATTCATTTTAGTCCTTTAAACTTAAAAGTGTAATATTCGTATTTGTATATATGCAAAGCTCCCCTGCTATTTGAAGAGATTCTCTTACAAGTTTTTCAGGCTCTAATTCAGCGTGCCTATCCAATGCTCTTGCCGCTGAAATAGCAAAATTTCCACCGCTTCCAATAGCCGCTAATTTTCCATCTTCGGGTTCAACAACATCCCCGTTACCTGAGAGAATAAAAATATGTTTTGTATTTAAAACAATCATCATAGCTTCAAGTCTTCTTAAATATTTATCTCTTCTCCACTCTTTTGCAAAATCAACAACTGATTTAAGTAAATCCCCTTTTCTGTTTTGAAGATGTTTTTCAAACATATCAAATAAAATAAAAGCATCAGCCGTACTTCCTGCAAATCCAGATAAAACTTTCCCATTATAAAGTGTTCTTACTTTTTTTGCATTCCCTTTTAAAACAGAATTACCGAACGTAACCTGTCCATCTCCACCTATAACTGCTACTCCGTCTTTTTTATATCCAAGTATAGTTGTAGCTTCTAAATGAATATTTGCCATTATTCACCTTCTACTTCAAGATTTAATTTTGCACTTATTCCATGCCCTAATTTTACATCAATTTCATAGCTTCCGGGCGCTTTTATTGTAGTATGAGCTATATGTTTTTTATCTATATCAAAACCTTTTTCATTTAGCATATTTGCTATTTCCTTATTTGTAACAGAGCCTATTAGCTGGCCGTTTGCCCCTAATTTATGTTTAATAACAAATTTAGTGTTTTCCATTGTTTTTTTAATTTCGCCAAATTCATTAATTTCAGCTTCCATTTGGGCTTTTCTTTTAGCCTCTTCTTTTTGCCACTCTTCAATTACCTCTTTTGTAGCAGTTTTTGCAAAACCTTTTGGAATTAAAAAATTTCTTGCATATCCATCTTTTGCGTTTTTAATTTCTCCAGCTTTTCCTAAACCTTTTACATCTTTTATTAATAAAATTTTCATAAATTACCTTTTTTATTTGAATTTTACTAAAATTTAGGTAAAATTGCAAAGAAGTGCTTTAATCTTAATGTAATAAAGGACGAAAAAATGCCAAAAATAGTGCCTCTAAATGAAGAAGTCACCTTTGAAGAGGTAGGAGTGGTCGGCAGACCGATTATAAGTAAAACCGATTTAAAAGGTATAATTACATTTGTTAATTCAGCATTTTGTAAACTTGCTGGATATGACAAATCAGAATTAGTAGGAAAACCTCACAATCTAGTAAGACACCCTGATATGCCAAAAGCGGCTTTTAAAAAATTATGGGAAACTATTGAAAAAAATGAGCAATGGAGAGGCTTTGTAAAAAATTTAAGAAAAGACGGGAAATATTACTGGGTAGAAGCTACAATTCAGCCTATGTTTGATGAAAACGGAAATAAAGTTGGATATATAAGTGCCAGAAAACCGGTTTCTGAAAAAGATAAGGAAAAATACGAAAAGTTATATAAAGAACTTACACAGAAGGAAGAAAAATGATAATAATTTTTCAAAACAACCAGATAACAGCGGTGGATAAAAAACTTTTACAGATTTTGAATTGCTCATTAACAGATATAAGTGAAAAAATTTCTCAGCTTGATTTAGCACTAAGCAGCCTCCAACAGACTCAAATCACAATAGAAAATAAAAATTTTGATGTAAAAGAGATACCTGTTATAAGCATAGATGATTTACATATTTATGAATTAGAAACAAAAACCGAAAATAATGAAATTTCTTTAGAAAATATTTTTTCCACACAAATAAAACCACTCTCATCCGAAGAAACACAAAAAAAAGAACAAGAAGTTATAGAAGTTCCTTCTTTAGAACACTCATTTGAGATTAACCCGACAAAAGAGTTACCCCCAGAACCACTCTCTCAAACAATTCAGCCAGTGCCTTTAGAAATTGAAGAAGAGCCTAAAGAAATTTCAATTATTTTTGACGATGAATTTGAAGAAATAGAAAAAATACTCTCTTTAAATAATGAAAAAGCAAAAAAACTGATATTAGAAGATTTAGAAAAAGCAGCTAATGATTTTGAAATGGATATTGAAACCATTAAAGAATTATATAGCGATCTTATGAGTCAGATAGAAACAAATAAAAACGCTTTTTATAATGCAATAAAAGCCAAAGATTATGAAGCAATGCATAAAATTTCTCATTCACTAAAAGGTGCTTCATTAAATTTAAGACTTTCAAATCTTGCGATTATTTTGAAAACAATTGATGAAGAATCAAAAGAGAATATTTCATTTGATAAACTTGAATTTTTAGTTAATAATTTTTATACTTTTGTGGATAAAATAAAAAGACTTGATTCAAAAACAGATAATTTAAAAACAAATGAAATCCCAGAGTTTTTAAGAGAACTTATTTTAGATAGCATCAAAAATTATGTTGCAACTCAAAATGAAAAAAAATTAAAGAAAGATTTAAAATATATAGAAAAATTATTAAATACAAAAATAAATTCTATTGAAG
>JALUWM010000115.1 GCA_027019465.1 Campylobacterales bacterium | reverse complement strand
AAAGAAAGCCAAGGGTAATTAAGATTTTCTTAGCTAACGGATTCATACCCTTACTTTCCAGAAGTAGTAATATTAGCGTCTTTTATTTTATCTTTAAGCTCTTTTGCTTTACTACCTATAAGTTTTACTGCTCTAGCTTTAATTTTTACTATATTATTTAAAGTTTCCATTGTAATTTCTTCAAGTTCTGTAATTGCTGTAAATTTATCAACATTAATTGCCTGAGGTTTTACAACTCTACTTTTAAAACCAACTTTTGGTAATCTTCTTTGAAGAGGAGTTTGACCACCTTCAAAACCTCTTTTTTGTGAATAACCAGTTCTTGATTTTTGTCCTTTTTGACCTCTTGAAGCAGTTTTTCCATGTCCGCTACCTTGCCCACGCCCTACTCTTTTTGTTTTATGAGTAGAACCACAAGCCGGTTTTAAATTATTAAGTGCCATAATTACGCCTTTTTGCTTTTAATCATTTTTAGAGCTTCAAGTGTTGCTCCAACAAGATTATGAGGTTCATTTGAACCAAGTGATTTAGATAAAATATCTTTAATACCGACAAGTTCAAGTACCGGTCTTACCGCACCACCTGCTATTAGCCCTGTACCTTCACTTGCTGGTTTAAGTAAAATTTTTGAAGCATTAAATTTAGCTTCAACATCATGATTAATTGTATTTCCATAAATACCGTCAATTTTTACAAGATTTTTAAAAGCATCTTCAACGGCTTTTTTTATAGCATCAGGAACTTCTTTTGCTTTACCGTTCCCTATACCTACTAAACCTTTTTTATTTCCTACGACTACTAAAGCGTTAAATCTAAATCTTCTACCACCTTTAACAACCTTAGTAATTCTTCCGATATTAACAACTACTTCTTCAAATTCTTCTTTATTATAGTCTTTAATTACTAATTTTTTAGCCATTTGCCTTTTCCTTTAAAGTTTTATACCATTATCTCTTAAACTATCTGCAAATGCTGCAACTACACCGTGATATTTATAACCATTTCTATCAAAAGAAATTTTTTCAATTTCGGCTTGTTTTAATTTATCTGCAAATAATGCCGCCGTTTTTTTTGCACCTTCTATATTTGAAGGAATTTTTTCTTCCAAATGAGCAGTATTCAGATAAGCTAAAGTATTCCCGTTTGCATCATCAATAGCTTGAACGATTAAAAATCTATTTGATTTATAAATAGTTACTCTTGGTTGAACAGCATTTCCGCTTATTCTACCTCTAATTTTTCTTTTTCTTTTAAGTCTTCTTAAATTTCTTTTAGCTAATGTTTTACTTCTTCTCATCGCTCACCCTTATTTTTTAGCTGTTTTTCCAGCTTTTCTGATAATACGTTCTTCAAC
>JALUWM010000114.1 GCA_027019465.1 Campylobacterales bacterium | reverse complement strand
TGTTTGTGAGAAAGAGTATGGGGTTATGGAACAGTTTCAGTTCTCTAAAGAGAAGTTAAACTATATAGAGTCAATAACACATCTTACAGCTAGAAACAGAAACATCAAGTATAATTTTGACGCTAAATTTTATAAGTTCCCATCCTACCTAAGAAGAACGGCAATCATGGAAGCACTGGGGGTATGTGACAGCCATTTCAGTAGATTAGCTAATTGGCAACTTAAAAAAGATACAAAACTATCCAAAGGTAAAAAGTTCTTTGAGAAATCACCTATACTCAATTATAAACCTAAATCATTTCCAACACTTTATAAAGATAATATGTGGGAGAAGATAGAAGATGGTAAAGCAAAAATAAAAATATTTAAAAATAATGATTGGATTTGGTATGAAATTGATTATTCAACTAAAAATCTTAAAGCAGGACAAAATTACAGATTTAATGGATACAAAGAGTATAATCCTATGCTTATTAAAAAAGGTAAAAAGTATTTCTTACATATTGCATATCAAGCAAATATTAAACTTAACTCAACATCATTAAAAAAACAGAAAGTTTGTGGTGTTGATTTAGGCTTAACCCATAGTGCAGTTTGTAGTATTATAGATTATAACGGAACTGTCTTAGATAGATTATTTATTAATCAATCTAAAGAAAAAGACCAGTTAAAACATAAACTCAATAAACTCTCAAAAGCTAAAAGAAAATCAGGCATACTTAATGAGAAACCTAACTATTGGAGAAAGATAAACGGACTTCAAAATTTTATTATTCAAGATACAGTAGATAAAATTGTAGAATTTGCAGTTAAAAATAGTGCAGATGTGATAATTTTTGAGTATCTAGGAAAGATGAGACTTCCAAAAGGTTTATTTGGTTCTAAAAGATTAAGAGCAAAGCTTCAATATTGGGCTAAAATGAAGATACAACACTTAGTGGAACAAAAGGCTCACAGCGTAGGTATTAGATATTCAAGAGTATTAGCAAGAGGTACATCAATGTATGCTTATGATGGAAGTGGATTAGTTGAGAGAAGTAAGAGAAAAGATTTAGCAACTTTTCAAAGTAAAAATAAAGATGATAAAAACAAAACATATCATGCTGATTTATCAGCAAGTTATAATATAGCCAGTAGATATTTTACAAGAGCTATCCTAAAACCCTTATCGGAAACGGCAAGGTTACAGGTAGAGGCTAAAGTTCCTTTACTTGCAGACAGAACCAGTCATACTTTGTCTTCATTAATTAAGTTAAGAGAGGCTTGTTGATTATGTCAATATCACTTTTCTTATCTCGTATTTATGACAAAGAAGCCCCGTTCATAACTTGTAAGAGTTTGAGCGGTGAGGTTCAC
>JALUWM010000113.1 GCA_027019465.1 Campylobacterales bacterium | reverse complement strand
CCTTATACTGATTTGATAGAGCCTTTTGAAATAGAAGAAAACGGAAAAACTTTTAAAGAAAATGCCGTTATAAAAGCAAAAGCGATAGGTGAGAAATTAAAAAATGAAATGGTTTTGGCAGATGACAGCGGAATAAGCGTGCCTGTTTTAAATAATGCCCCGGGTATTTATTCTGCTAGATATGCTGGAGTTGGGGCAAATGACAGGGATAATTTAAATAAACTTATAAATGAACTTAAAAAGAAAAATATTAAAAAAATCCCGGCATTTTATACAGCCGCAATAGCTCTTGCTACTCCTTACGGAGTTTTTACAACACACGGATTTATGAGAGGAGATGTAATTGATGAAGCAAGAGGAAATAATGGATTTGGATATGACCCTATGTTTATTCCAAAAGGATTTGATAAAACGCTAGGGGAGCTTGAGAGGGAAGTAAAAAAAAGTTTTTCTCACCGCACAAAAGCCTTGAATCTGGCTAAAATTATTTTAGATGTTTTAAACAGGTGAATGGGTGGATGAGTGAATGAGTAGATTGGTGGATGAGTAAATGAGCAGGGGTTTTAGCCCCGTAATAAATTAAAAAGCGGATATATGAAAACAATAAACGAGCTTGAAAATTTCGATAAACCAAGAGAAAAATTACTTAAAAACGGTGTAAAAAATTTAAAAGATTATGAACTTGTTGCCATATTGCTAGGAAGCGGTATAAAAGGCAAGGATGTCATAAAACTCTCAAAAGAGATAATAAAACTTTTTCAAAACGATTTTGAAAATATGGATGTTGAAAAACTTTTGCAAATTCGCGGTCTCGGGGTTGCAAAAGCTTCGCAGATTATATCTGCGGTGGAACTTTCAAAAAGATATCTTATAAAACAGAATAAAAAAATAACTTCATCAAAAGATGTCTATGAAGAACTGAAAGATTACGGCGATAAAAAACAGGAATATTTTCTGGCTGTTTATCTTGACGGGGCAAACCATATATGCGATGTAAAAGTTATAACAATAGGAATTCTAAACAAAAGCCTTGTTCACCCAAGGGAAGTTTTTGCATTTGCAATTGAAAACAGATGTGCTAGTGTAATAGTCGCCCATAATCATCCAAGCGCTGTTTTAGAACCAAGCGAAGGGGATATTGAAGTTACTAAAAGATTAAAAAAAAGCGGAGAAATTTTAGGAATAGAGCTTTTAGACCATATAATCCTCTCAAAAAACGGGTATTTCAGTTTTAATGAAAATGCAATGTTGTGAATTAGTAAAAGGAGCAGGGGCTTTAGCCCCGTTTATTAAAATTAAAAAGGATAACAATGAGTGAAACAGCACAAAGAGAAAAACTTCAAAGACAAATCTGGCAGATAGCAAACGAAGTCAGAGGTTCAGTTGACGGCTGGGATTTTAAGCAATATGTTTTAGG
>JALUWM010000112.1 GCA_027019465.1 Campylobacterales bacterium | reverse complement strand
CTATGTTAAACTTCGATAGAAAAAAAGCTTTCAGTAAGATTTTAATAGCTGGAAGTATTATAAATTTGGTATTATCATTTATATTAGTTCCGCTATATAAGCATATAGGTTCAGCTGCATCTGTTTTGATTACAGAGACATTTATAACAGTTACAATGTTTATATATTTACAAAAAAATGGATTAAAAATCATAGGAGAGAATAAGAATGTTTGATTACATCATAGTTGGCGCAGGATATGCAGGTAGTGTAATGGCACAAAAAATTGCTACAGAACTTAACAAAAAAGTTCTAATCGTAGAAAAAAGAAACCATATAGCAGGTAACTGTTTTGATTATAAAGATGAGAGCAATATATTAATACATAAATATGGCCCACATCTCTTTCATACAAATAATAAAAAAGTATTTGATTATCTATCACAATTTACTTCTTGGGATATATATAACCACAAAGTTTTAGCAGTTATAGATGGTAAAGAGGTGCCAATACCTTTTAATATAAATACTATATATGAAGTATTCCCAGATACTTTGGCAAAAAAGATTGAAGAAAAACTATTAAATCAATTTGATTATAACTCCAAAATACCTATCTTGGAATTAAAAAACTCAAAAGATGAAGATTTACAATTTTTAGCTGATTTTGTATATGAGAAAATATTTGTACACTATACTGCAAAACAGTGGGGAATGAAACCTGAAGACATGGATGGAGCAGTAACAGCTAGAGTTCCTATATTTGTAGGTCGTGATGATAGATATTTTAATGATAAGTATCAAGTGGTACCTTCAAATGGATACAGTAAACTATTTGAAAATATGCTAAATCATAAAAATATAAAGCTTATGTTAAACACAGATTTTAAAGAAGTTTGTAAAATTACTGATGATGGGTTTGAGTTGATGGGAAGTGAATTTAAAGGAAAGATTATCTATACAGGGCAGATAGATGAGCTTTTTGATTATAAATTTGGTGAATTACCATATAGAAGCGTAGATATGCAGTTTGAAACACTTGATAAGGAATATTATCAAGATGCTGCAACTGTAAACTACCCAAACCAATACAACTTTACTAGAATTACAGAGTTTAAACACATACATCCAACCAAAAGTAATAAAACAATAATACTCAAAGAGTATCCAAAAGCATATGATAAAACAAAAGATACACCATATTATCCAATCTTTACAGATGAAAATCAAGAAAAATATAATAAGTATTTAGAATATTCTAAAAAATGGAAAAACTTAATATTGGTAGGCAGACTTGCTGAGTATAAATACTATGATATGGATGACATGGTTGAAAGAGCTTTAGAAATTTTTAAGGAGATAATAAATGACTAATACAGAAACAGTTTGTGCAGTAGTTGTAACTTATAATAGAAAAAATCTTTTAATTGAGTGTTTAGAAGCATTACAAATG
>JALUWM010000111.1 GCA_027019465.1 Campylobacterales bacterium | reverse complement strand
ATTACATTGAATAGTAATTCTCCTGTAGAACAAGTTGTTGCTGCAAATCCAAATGTAGAAACAGAAGTTGCTAGATTTGATTTCAGACCTACAAATGATAATGCTCAAATACAAGAATTATTGTTAGAAAATGGTACTAGTTGAAGTATTGTTACTGGAGCTGATAGTTTAATATCAAATGTATATGTATATGATACAAATGGTAATAAATTATGAACTGCTAGTTTAGCAAATGGTTATGTTGATTTTAACTTTGCAAATTCTGTAGAGTTACCAAAAGATACAACTACAACATTAATTGTTAAAGTTCAAACAAATGCTATTAATAGTTTAGATTTAACAAATGAAAATGTTAAATTTGCTATAGCTAAATCACATAATACACAAGAAACAAAAGTTGTTTCAGAAGCAAATGGTGTTGAATTAACATCATTAAGTGATGATAATGCTCCTGCAAATACAATATATTTCAGAAAGACATTGTTAACATTTGCTAATAATGCTCAAACAACAACTTCATTATCTAATGGTTCAAATGATATTTACTTATGGAGTGCTACTGCAGATGCTGCTGGTGCTGCTAAGATAAAAGAATTTAAACTTGATTTGAGTTTAAATGGTGTTGGTACAACTACTACTGGTGATTATGAATTATATATAAATGGTTCAAAAGTTAGTTCTAAAAATGTATCTCTTGCAGCTAATGGTACTAGTAAAACTAGTACAGGTATAGATATTAAATTTATTGGTAACTATATTGATGGTTATGAAGTATCTGCTGGTTCTACAGTAAATTTCAAATTAGTTGCTACAAACATTACAGGTGCAGCAACAAATGATAGTATTACTGTAAGATTAGCTAATACTGGTACTTACTTAAACAAGTTTGTATATGATCAACTAACTCCATTTGCTGTTACAAATACTCAATATACTGGTGAAAATACATTAACAGCAACAGGTGATAATATTAATATTGCAACTGGTACATTGTCAGTAAATGGTTATGGTAAGTTAGAGACATCTACAATAGCATTTACTGGTAATGATAAAAATGCTACAGGTACTAGCTTAGCTATTACTGTATTAGATAAACATGGAAATACAGTAGTATCTTATAAGTCAGGAATTAATGTATCATTGACTGGTCTTAATAAAGTAACATTGAATTTCCCTGATAAAGTAATTGAAAATGCTAATTCTATTTATACTTATAAAGTTAACTTAGAATATACTTGAGCTTCTAGTACTACAAAAGTTACTTCTGATTCTGTAACATTTACTTCAGGTGCTGATAATGTTACTAATAATGCACGTTCTGTAATTTGGTCTGATGAAGCTTCTAAAGATACAACTACTTTGACTACAAATGGTTGGTTTACAGATGCTGATTTGTTAAGCTTACCATTAAATGGTGAAACTTTGACAAAATAGTCAGAACTAA
>JALUWM010000110.1 GCA_027019465.1 Campylobacterales bacterium | reverse complement strand
TTTTTGAGTAGTTGACTATAGGGTTTTTTGGAGATGCCCTTAAATGATTTATTGATATATCAACTATGTAAAACCATTTTTAAATACATTTTTTTGATAAAAAAGCAGTATCGGCTCATTTAGCTCACCTGTGCAAATTTGCTTTGCTCTTTGCACTATCAATCTTATAGAGCGAATGAAACCGGTAGATTTTTGGGTAAAAAGTTGGATGATTTTAATATATCGCCTGATGGTAGAAGTTGAGAGTTTCGCATATTTAGCAAGATTTTCTATGGTTAATGATTTTTTCTTTCTTATCAAGATATCTATGGCGATTTTTATCTTTACGGCAGTTCTTTGTTTTTTTATAGCAATAGTTCTTTTGGCTGAGAGAGATTGTCGTCTTTTTACCTCTTTTTGAAATTCTACCGACGATAATCCACTTATTTTTTTAAAATTCATTACCTTTTTGCTGTTTTTACTTCTAAAATTATCTCTATTTTTTTGACAAAAAATGTGTATGGATTTGACGATATACTTTGTTTTGATGGGATTTGAAAAAGTTTGGTTGATTTGTTCGGCTTGTTTTGTGAGTTTGCTCTTTAAATTTTCTTCTTTTGCAACACAATATCCATATCTTCTTAAAACCTCAAAAAGATATATATGCCTACTGTATGATGCCAAGTAGCTTAGGTGATTATTCTCTCTGAAATACTGCACATTTTTTAGGATAAATCTTTTAAAATCCCCCAGATCATAAGCTACATCATTATAAAAAACCCTGTAAAGCTTGGTATTTAGGAAGTTTTTCGTCTGATGATTTTGATATGCTATATCAGCTTGCAAGAGTTCTTTTAGACTTCCAACTATCGCTTTATAATAATCAACTACATGTTTATGCTCTTTGTAAACTGGTGTATTTAAAAGCCATATCAAATGACCTTTGTCGTTATCTTTATTTAATACTTGTATAGTAGGAGTGGGCAAACCTTTTTCATCCCACATAGCGATAAGTTTTGGATCATCTATATCCATGATAATGGCATTAAAATGAAAGTTTGTGTTTAGTTGGATTTGTAGGTAATTGTGAGCATACTTTTTGAAAACTTTTATTGGTAGTAGATTATTGTAGCCTTTTATATGATAAGCTCTTATCTTGTTGAATCTGCTTAATGTTTTATCTATCTCATTTCGTGTCAAATATTCATACATCGGGAGCCAATCCTTGGTCAAAATTACTCTGTGCAAGGATTCAAAACTGAATCCTTGTTTTGCAAGTTTTGGCTCCCTGCACACAGCAATTTATCTATTAGAATTATACAATTTTTATAGATATATTGCCTGAATTTGGGGATTTGTCCTATTGGTATCGATAGCATATATTTAAGTTCTTTTTATTTCTTTTGAGTTCCAAGAAGAAAGATTTATTAGTTTTTAGCTTAAAATTTTAGATTAGTTTATCTAAAATTTTAAGCTTT
>JALUWM010000109.1 GCA_027019465.1 Campylobacterales bacterium | reverse complement strand
ATACCAACAAGAGAAAGAGCAGATACACTTTTTTATACAATACAAACTTGTTTAAATCAAACATATAGTAATTACGAGATTATCGTTAGTGATAATTACAGTAAAGATCATACTAAAGAAGTAGTAATGTCTTTTAATGATAGTCGCTTAAAGTATATTAATACAGGTAAAAGAGTTAGTATGAGTGAGAATTTTGAGTTTGCTTTATCTCATGTCAAAGACGGCTTTATTATGTTTATTGGTGATGATGATGGAGTGGTGCCAAATTCATTAGAATATGTTAATGATGTTATTAATGATACAAGCTGTAAGGCTATAGTCAGTCATAATGCTTTTTATACCTGGCCAGATTCACATGGTATTTCTAATCGATTGTACTGGAGTCATAGAAGTGGATATGAAGTCAGAGATACAAAAAAATGGATTGAAAGATATTTAAGATTTAATATGCAGTATACTTTTGATTTACCTGGTGCATATTGTGGCTTTGTTCATAAAAGTCTTTTTGAAAAGGTTTCCAAAGATGGGGTATTTTTTAGATCCTCTACTCCTGATGCTTATTCGGCACTTGCTATTGCATTTTCTACTACAAAATATGTTTATTCGCATAGTGCATTTGCAGTACATGGGTCTTCTTCTAATAGCAATGGAGGCTCTTTTTTATCAAAAGAAAAAGGCAAAGAAGCTCGAGAATCAAAATTATTTAAGCAAGAAAATACAATTCCTTTTCATAAAGATATTGTATTTACAAAAGCTTTTAGAACATCTTCATTAGAAGCTTACTTGCAATTTGCAGATACTTTTCCAGAATTTACAAAAAACTACCAAATAGACTGGAAATTATTTTTATCTTATGTGCTGACAGAACGAACCAACAATACAAAAGAAGAGATAGAAAATGCTGTTAAAAAAATGTGTGAAATACATAATGTAAAATATAAAGAAATTCAAGAAGTTAAAAGAAACAGGTTTGAGAATTTGTCTTTCATGGAAATCGTTGATAAAGTTATTAATAGGATAAAATTGCGATTAAAAAGACAAAAAAATAAAATTGATAATACTTTGGATTATGGCGTTAATAATATCTATGATGCAGTTTTATTATTAAAATTTTTTCAAAATATAGAATAGTAGGATAAAATGAAAAAGAAAATCCTAGTAACAGGTGGAGCAGGATTTGTAGGTTCACATCTTTGTGAAAGACTTGCTCAAAATGAAAATTATGAAGTATATAGTTTGGATAACTATTTTACTCTCAACATAAATACATTTAAAAATAATAGAATTTGTAGATTTTAAAATGACTAAAAATATAGAACAAATAGAATTCACAAACTTTGTAAGAGAGATTAAAACTAAAATATTATCTTCACAATATGAAGCTTTAAAGGTTGTCAATAAGGAGCTTATAAATCTTTATTGGGATATTGGTAAAGATATAGTTGAAAAACAAGAAAAG
>JALUWM010000108.1 GCA_027019465.1 Campylobacterales bacterium | reverse complement strand
GCTTTTTCAAACTCTGTGCCTCATTTTAAAATAAAAATAGAATCAACAAGTGAAGCTTTAAAAAATGAAGCAGAAGAAATTATTAAAAAATGGGCTGATAAATATAATGTGGTTTTAGAAAAAGTAAAAGAGGGAGTTTATTATATAAAAAAGGTTATTTAAGACCTCCCCATTTTTTTGCGAAATTCATTCCTACTTTTAGCGGAACTCTTAAATTAAAAACATTTTCCATAATATTTTTATACTCATTGGCTTCTTTTTTGTTTTCTATTTCAAAAATAAGTTCATCGTGTATTTGAAGAATCATTTTAGATTCTGGAAATTTAGTTTTTATTTCAAGCATTGCTTTTTTGATGATATCAGCAGCACTTCCTTGAAAAATTGTATTTACGGCTTCCCTTTCAAAATTTGCCAGTGTTCTTGCGTTTGCACTTTTGAAATCAAAAAATCTTCTTCTTTTTAGCAGTGTTTGGACATATCCGTTTTCTTTTGCCTCAAGTTTTATTTTTTCTATGAAGTTTTTAACGGTTGGAAATGAATCGAAATATTTTTGTATAAATTCTTTGGCTTCTTTTGTGGAAACATTTATCGTTTCACTTAGTTTTTTGGGTCCCATTCCATAAATTAGACCAAAATTGATTGATTTTGCTATGCTTCTGTATTTTGGGGCTTCTTTTTCGCCGAAAATTTTAACTGCTGTTTCAAGATGAATGTCTTTATTATTTAAAAATGCGTTTATTAAATTTTCATCCTCACTAAAATGGGCTAATAACCTTAATTCAATTTGTGAATAATCAAGACTTACGAATAATTTATCTGTAATAAAAGCGTCTCTTATATTTATTTCAGTTGAAGTTGGAATATTTTGCAGGTTTGGATTTTTGCTTGAAAGCCTGCCGGTAGCCGTTCCTGTTTGAAGAAAATTGGTGTAAATTTTATGATTTTTGTCTTTTTTTGCATATCCTTGCAAAGGAAGCACATAAGTGCTAAGAAGTTTATCCAGTTTTCTGTATTCAAGCAGCAAAGGAATTATCGGATGGGCGTTTTTTAGGGAATTTAGAACTTTTTCGTCTGTTGAATAGCCTGTTTTTGTTTTTTTCTTTGCCGGGAGTTTTAGAGTTTCAAAAAGAATAAATCCGAGCTGTTTAGGGGATTTGATATTAAATTCATTTCCTGTTAATTCATAAATTTTTCGGGTTAATTCTTCTAGTTTTTTACTTATCTTGGTTTGCAGTTTTTGCATATATTCTATATCAAGTTTAATTCCCTCATTTTCCATATCAATTAAAAGATTTATAAAAGGCATTTCTATATTTTCAAAATCCCATTTCACTTCATTCCATAATTTGTTTTTTATCTTTTGATATATTTTAAGGGTGATAATTGCATCTTCTGCGGCATATTTTGTGGCAGTTTCTATGTCTATTTGAGAAAAATTTTGATTTTTGCCTACAATTTCCTTGAATTTTATATTTTGGTGCCCCAATAGTTTTTTTGCCACCACATCAAGTCCCACTGATGAATCTGGATTAAGAAGCCACGCCAAAATCATTGTATCGCAAAAAGGAACAGGCGTTTTTAAACTGTATTTTTGAAGCATTTTAAAGTCAAACTTAAGATTATGTCCTATTACTTTTTTTTCTAAAATTTTCGTAATAGCTTTTAGTGCTGTGTCTTGTGGAATTTGAGAGGGAGCACCTAAATAATTATGATTTATAGGTATATAATATGCTTTATTTTCTTCAAAAGCAAAACTGAATCCCACAATGTTTGGATTTTCCAGGCTGTCAGTTTCTGTATCAAATGCCACTATATTGTCAATTTTATCAATTATTTCAAAAAGTTCTTTTTCATTTTCTATTAAAATGGCATCAAATTCTATTTGAGTTTTTTCGGGTTCTTTTGTTTTGATATAAAGTCCCTCTTTTTTTACTCTCTCAATTACGGAATTTATTCCTAAATCCATTAATTTATCGGCAACTTTTAAAATAGGGTTAATTTCTGGGTATTTGAACTCTTCAAGATTTATTTCATTAAAAAGGTCTGTTTTAAGAGTTACAAGTTCTCGGCTTAAAAAGGCGTTTTGTTTATCTTGTATAAGTTTTTTTTGCAAAGCCCCTTTTATTTCATTGATATGCTCATAAAGGTTTTCAAGTGTTTTATACTCGTTTATAAGTTTTGCGGCCGTTTTTACTCCCACGCCTTTAACTCCGGGGATATTATCTGCGCTATCTCCTACAAGGGCTTGAAAATCCTTAAAATATTTAGGATGAATACCAAATTTTTCAATGCATCCATTTTCATCTATTTCCTTTTTTTTAAGAGGATCGAAAATTACTATTTTTTTGTCATCTATTAACTGATACATATCTTTATCATGACTTATAACTTTTACTTTTATTCCGTTTTTTGCCGCTAAAGTGGCAAGTGAGGCTATTAAATCATCGCTTTCAAAGCCTGGAATTTCAAGCATTTTAAAATTCATATTTTTTATTAAATCTATTGCTATTGGAAGCTGGGTTTTTAAATCTTCTGGTGCTTCGGGACGGTTTGCTTTATATTCAGGGAAAATTTCTTTTCTAAAAGTTTCTTTTTTTTTGGAATCAAGTGTAAAAACTATATAATCGGTTGGAAAATCTTTGCCAAGAGAAGAAATAAAGTTCATAAAGCCTGTAATCATTCCAGTTGGAGTGCCGTTTTTGCTTTTAAGAGGAGGCAATGCGTAAAAATTTCTGAATAAAAATCCAAAAGTGTCGATGATTGTTAAAGTCATAAAAAAACCTTTTTTGGTAAAATGTTATCATAATTTCCAAGGAGCTATATTGAAACCTTTAAAAATAATTAGTATTAAAAATCCTGTTTTTAAAATAAAAGTTGTAGAATCAGGTGAAATTTATGTTTTGGATACAAGTAATACAATAAGAATTTTTGATGAAAATTTTAAATTAAAAGGAGGGGCAAAAATAAAAATGCCTTCTCATAATCCTTTTGAAAATACAGCAGATATTTCTCCAAAAGGAACTTTTTTGGCCATTGCCGAAGTTAAAGGTAAAAAAACATTTGTATGGGATATGAAAACAAAAACAATAAAATATAAATTTGGTTGGCATAAAGGAGAAGTTTTAAATGTTGCTTTTGATAATAATGAAAATTATCTTCTAACAGGTGCTACAGACAGCAGGGCTTATATATGGAGTTTACAGTATGGCCGTATGCTTATGGCTCTTCCTCCCCATCCCGATTATATATTAAGTGGGGGATTTAGTAAAAATAATTTATGGGTTGCAACAGGCAGTTATGACAGGCTTATCACAATAACAAATATAACTTCTACAAATGTAAGTTACAGAAAAAAAGTTCATAGAGGCGCAGTTAATAAAATTAAATTTTTTAATAAAAACATTATGATAAGCGGGGATAAAAGCGGTGAAATTGTAAAATGGGATTTTAGAAAAGGGAAAATTTTACAAAGATTTCAAAATATGGCAGATATTGTTGTTGATTTTGACACTGATGAAAATCAGGAATTTTTGTTTGCTGTTACAAAAGAAAAGAGAGTTTATCTATATGATTTTGAAAATGGGGAAATAATTTCTCAGGAATTTATAAAGCTTAATACAATTCCAAGTGTGATTGTATATAATTCAAATAATGAATATCTTTATGTAGGTTGTATAGATGGAAGTCTGTATGTTTTTGATTTATTGGAAGAGAGAACAAAACTCAAAGATGCAATAGAAAATAGAAAATATTCTTTGGCTTATGAGCTTATAAAGAAAAATCCCATTTTAAAAAGAACTAATGAATATAAAGAACTTGAAGATATATGGGAAAAAACACTTTTAGCTATTTACAAATTTCTTGAAAAAGACGAAATAGATAAAGCTAAAGCTCTTTTTAATCCTTTTAAAGAAGTGCCTTTAAAAAGGAATATTTTTCAAGCTATGATAAAAGATTATGGAGAATTTGAAAAATTTAAGCAAGCTGTAATAAATAGAAAATATCCTCTTGCTTATTCACTGGCAAGGTCTTATCCTGTATATAAACAGAGTGTCTATTACAAAAAAATGGAAGATGATTTTAAAAAAACTTTTAATAAAGCAAGAGAACTTATAAAATTTAGAAAAGCTGAGCAGGCAAAAGAGATATTAAAGCCTTTTAGGGGAGTAAGTGAAAAATCGGCTTTAATTCAGGCTCTTTTTAATGAAAAAAGGCTTTATGATTTACTTAGAAATAAATTTGCAAAAAGAGAATTTAAAGATTTTTTTGCTTTAATCAATAGATATCCTTTTTTAAGTGAAACAGAAGAATATGAAAAAGCTATGAAATATGCAGAACTTATTAAACAAAAAGCATATGAAGCCATAAAAAAGGGTGATTATAAAGAAGCTGTAAAATATGCTGAGATGCTAGAAAATTTTCCAGGATTTAAAGAAGAAGCGGAGGAAATTTCAACAGAAGCAGAAAATATTTTAAAATTTCTTTTATATTTAGCAGAAAAAGATTATGATAAAGTAGAAGAAATGGTAAATGTTTATTCTTATTTGGAAGAACTTGATGATTATAAAAAATTTATGCAAAACTATCAAAATTTAATATCTCAAGGAGAAAAATATGCAATTTCGGGAGATGTTACTAAATTAAAAGAACTTTTTTCTCCTTATATTGCGTATAATCTTTTTAAAAACAGGGTAAATCAGCTTGTAAAAAGAGCTTATCTTAATCAGATTATGGCTTTATTTAAAAAAGGAGATTTAAATATAATAGTAAAATCAATAGAAAATTATATAAAACTTTTTGGCTTTGATAATGAAATAGGAGATTTAAGTAAACTTGCAAAGAAAAAAGGAGCTAAATTTACTATTGGTAATTATGAAAAATCAATAGATATTCCTTTTTCTTCTCTGCCTGATAAAATATGGGAAATTAGCTTTTAAGTCTTCTTTTTTATTTATGTTTATCAGCTCTTTTTTATGAATTTTTAATTCTTTTTTATTTATACCGAAAATTTTGAGATTTGTAAGAGTGCTTTTTTTTATTTTTTTAAGCATTGTATAATCATAATATCCTATTAAGGGATTGTTTTTTGCAACTGCTTTTTGTTTTAAAAGTTTTTTTAAACTTTTTTCTTTTATAAAAGGGGTGTCAACGCTTAAAACAAAAACTTTTTTATATTTTTTAATTATCTCTTCAAGAGCAAAAACAGGGGCATAAACTAAAAATTTTTCTATAAAAAAGGGATAGTTTTTAAATTTTTTGTATTTGGCTACAAAATAGACGTTTTTAAATATTTTTTTGCATTTATTGTATTGAAGTTTATAAAAACAGTTTGCCTTATCTTCTCCAAAACGGCTTGATTTGCCTCCTGCAAGGATAAAGCAGGGGATAAAATAGTTTTGAGTTTTGAGTTTTGAGTTTTGAGTTTTTTTCATTATTACTTGGAACTTGGAGCTTCAAGCCCGGAATTTCTTTTAAATTCTCCTGATTTGCCTCCGGCTTTATATTCGAGTTTTATATTAGTAATTTCCATTTCCCTGTCAATTGCCTTTGCCATATCATAAATTGTAAGAAGTCCGACACTAACAGCCGTTAGGGCTTCCATTTCTATTCCTGTTTTTGAGTGTGTTTTAGCCGTTGCAATTAATTTAAAGCCTTCTTTTGTTTCTTCAATATCAACATCAATTCCGTCTATTAATATGTTGTGGCACATAGGAATAAGCTCACTTGTTTTTTTACCTCCCATAATAGCAGCTATTATTGCTGTTTGAAGTACAGCCCCTTTTTTTGTTTTTTCTTCTAAAATATATCTTTTTGTCTCTTTTTTCATTTTAATTTCCCCACTTGCTGTGGCTACTCTTTTTGTTATCTCTTTTTCTCCCACATCTACCATTTTTGGATTGTGTTTTTCATTTATGTGAGTTAGTTTCATTTTTTTCCTTTAATTATTTTATTTATATTATAGTGTAAAACTGAAAACATAACAGTTCCTATTATAAAGCCGCTTATAAATCCCAGTTTAAAAATATTTAAAAAAAGCAGCGTTATAATAAGGGCAACTATAAATGGTGTATGTTTTTTCATCTGTAATCTTTTTAAAAATTATAACAAAAGCCTTTAATTTTTTGTTAAAATATCATTAAAAAGGATGAAAATGAAGAAGATTGTACTTTCGTTAATAGCTGGAGCTTTACTTTTTGGTGCTCAAAATTCAGATATAGATAAAAAACTTGATTTGATTTTAAATAAAATGAATCAAATGGAAAAACAATTAAATATGAAAGATAATCAAATAAAAAAATTACAACAAGAGATTCAGCATCAGCAAAAAGAGATAAAAGAACAAAAAACAAATACTAAAAAAGAGTTTGCAATTAAAAGTTGCAAAAATCTAAGGGTTGTTTCTTTTAACTATGAATATCACTGGAATGTTTTGCCTTATTATACAATAACAGTAACTCTTAAAAATGTTTATCCTTATGAGGTTACATATATAAATGGAAATGTGTTTTTTGATGATAAAGACGGCACAACAATTCTTAAACAGTTTGTCAAAAGAGATGTAACTCTTAAACCTGGGCAAAGTATTACACTTCATTTTGAGCATATGATTAGTGCAGATATTGAAAAAGATTTGAAAAATGAGAAAAAAAATAATTTAAATGTCTATTTTTCTGCTACTGAATTGAAATTTAAAAATGCAAAACAGCTTGATTGTTTTTAACATTTTATTTTTTCTTTGCTTAAGATATTTATCTCTTGGCAGGTAAAGCCGGCTTTTAGTCTGGCTTTAGTATTTAAATCTTTTTTCTTCCAGTCTTTGAAAAAATTATCTATTATTTCAAAATATGTTTTAATAGGATTTAATTTTTGTCTTTTGCATTCGAATTTAAACCATTTATCGCCTTTTTTTACATGGGGAATTTCTTCTTTTAATATAAGATTTAGTGTTTCAATTAATTCATTTGTAAAAGGAGTATTCTGTTTTTTTAGTTTGGATATAATTTTTTCGTTTGCATCAAGTCCGTTTGCTTCATACCATCTTGGAATTACTGCCATTCTAGATAATAAATCCTGGGTTTTTTGACTGGCTTCAAATAAAGAATTATGAACTGGGAAATCTCCGTATTTGTAGCCTGTTTTTTTTAGTAAATTATTTATAAGATTAAAATGTCTTATTTCATCGTCTACTACTTCAAGCCAGTCTAGATAATATTCTTTTTCTAAATTTCTAAATCTGTAACAAGCATCAAGTGCCAAATCAACGGCTGAGTATTCAATATGTGCTATTGCGTGTAAAATAACCGCCCTTTTTTCATTTGTGTCAAATCCCCTTCTTCTTGGGACTCTGCTTGGGGGAACTACTTTACAAAAACTTTCGTAACTGGCTTTTTCAAAAATTTTGGGCTTTTGGGTGCTTTGGAAATTAAAATTATCCAAATTTTGATTTAAATCATTAAACATTTCAAATTTTTGTGGTATATTGTCACAAATGATTATTTTTTCAAGAGTATTATAAAAGTCCATTTTGGGCCTTTTTTAAAATTATAACAAAGGTTTTTTATGCTAATAGATAAGTTTGATAGAAAAATAGATTATATTAGAGTTTCTGTTACAAGTAGATGTAATTTTAGATGTCTTTATTGTATGCCAAATACGCCGTTTGATTGGATTCCGCATGAAAAAGTAATGAGATATGAGGAAATGTTTGAATTTTTAAAATTAGCAATTGATGAGGGTGTAAATAAAATAAGAATAACAGGTGGAGAACCTCTTTTAAGAAAAGATTTGGATAAATTTATAAAAATGCTTTATGATTATAAACCTGAGCTTGATTTGGCATTAACAACAAACGGGTATTATCTGTCTGAAATGGCCAAAACGTTAAAAAAAGCAGGACTTAAAAGGGTAAATATTTCTCTTGATTCCCTAAAACCTGAAGTGGCTAAAAAAATAGCTCAAAAAGATGTTTTGGATAAAGTATTAAAAGGAATTGATGAAGCAATAAATGTAGGGCTTGGAGTTAAATTAAACACAGTTGTGATGAAAGGTATAAATGATAATGAAATTTTGGATTTACTCAAATTTGCTGAAAATAAAAATTTAACTATAAGATTTATAGAGTTTATGGAAAATGAAAGAGCATATCCTGATATTAAAAGAGTTGATTCTAAAGAAATTTTAGAAAAAATCTCAAAAGAATATAATTTCAAAGAACTTCCAAAAGATAACAGTGCAAGCAACTATTTTGAAATGGATAATGGATATAAATTTGGAATAATTGAACCCCATAGTGATAATTTTTGTAAAAAGTGCAATAGAATAAGACTTACCGCTGAAGGATTTTTAATCCCATGTCTATTTTTTACAGAGAGTTATAATATAAAAGAAGCTATAAGAGATGGAAATATTAAAAAAGCTGCTGAAATCTTAAGAGATGTAGTAAAAAATAAACCTGAAAAAAATGATTGGCAAGAAGATGAAGTTAGCACAAGAGCATTTTGGGAAACGGGGGGATGAGTAAGTGAGTGAATGAGTAGATGGGTGGATGAGAAATGAGGAGTTTTAAGTTTCGAGTTTAACAAATATACAAATAACAAATACACCAATAACTCATAACTACTCACTACATACTTAGCACTTTTTGCTTTAAAACAAAAAATATTCAATGTTGTGATATAATTTTAAAAAAGGAAAATTATGAAAAAAATATTTTTGGCAATTTTGACATCAAGTTTAATGTTTGGAGCATTTTTACAGAATAAAACATATAATTGTGATACTGTTGGAATTTCTTTTAAAGATGGAAATCAAACAAGAAATGTTCCAAA
>JALUWM010000107.1 GCA_027019465.1 Campylobacterales bacterium | reverse complement strand
CAATAGACCCTATTATAGGTTCTTCAAGTATGAATGAAACTATCGTAAAAATAAGAAAGGTGTAACAAATGGCTAATTATGCAATGGCACTGGAATATCAAAACTGTATTGACTGTAGAGCCTGCGAAGTAGCCTGTAAGGACGAAAACGGTGTAATGATTGGAGCAGACAAACAAAGAATTTGGGTAGGCATTGTAGAAGGCGGCCAGACGCTTTCTGATATGTTTTTGAATTTTTATCCTAGTCAATGTAATCATTGTATTGACGCTCCTTGTGTTACAGTTTGTCCTACAGGTGCTAGTCACTTCGTGGAGGGCGGAATTGTTGAAGTTGATTATGATATGTGTATTATCTGTAAAGGTTGTATGGAAGCTTGCCCATATGATGCAAGATTTGTCGATGAAACAAGACACGCTGTTGATAAATGCACATTTTGTGATGGAAGAATACAAGAGTTTGGAACAACAGCTTGTAGTGCAACATGTCCTACAAAAGTTAGAACTTTCGGTGATTTGGAAGACCCTAACTCAGAAATTGTAAATACTCTAAAACAAAGAAAATTCTTCTTCCTAAAAGAATATGAAAAAACATTACCAAAATTATTCTATCTTGTACCTCAAGATGAAGAATATGCAAAAAGAACACTTGGAGAAGGAATTAAATTCCATACTTGGAATGAAATTCAACCTAAATATGAAGCAGCTGCTCAGGCCAAAAAACCTGAGTGGAAAAAAGCATAAGGAGCTATTATGGCTGAATATATACAATGTTGCGGACTTAATATCAAAAAAGTCGGCATAGGACAGCTTTTATTTAATAAAACAATGATAATAGCCTATATTCTTCTTGCTATTGGAGTTATAGGATGGGTAGAAATTTATCATTTAAGATATTTTCACGAATTTGTAAACAATGCACAGGTAATTAATTCAGGTGGTGCTGTAAGTGATCACGCAAAAATGATTGCCGAGGCACTTAAAGAGCAAATTTTTAATTTAAAAGAAGTAGAAGAAGTAAATAAGGCTGAGCCTTGGGGAATTTTTGTTGCTCAATATACATATTTATTGTATGGCGGTAGTGCACTTATTTTATTAACTGCTTTAGCAGAACTTTTCCATGTAAAAATTGCTCCAAAAGTTGCAGCTGCTTTAATGAGCTTTGGTATTGCAATGGCACTTGGCGGTATGGCTTCAATAGCTAGTGACTGGGGAAATCCTCTTCATATTTACTGGATGATTTTAAATCCTCAACCACACAGCGGTATGTGGATGATGCTTCCTTTATATGCTGTTTATATTCCTTTTACATTTATAGAAATTTATTTTCTTATTACAAATAAAAAAGATTTAGCAAAAAAACTGGCTTTATGGCTTGTAATTTTAGGTATTGGTATCGATATTATTGAATTTTATATCCAAGGTATTTTATTTAACCTAAATGACCCAAGACATCTTTGGACTAAAATTCCACAGCTTTGGATTTATTTCTTAATTTCAGGTGCAATTACAGGAATTGCGGGAGCTATTTTATTTGCATCTTTAGGACTAAGAAACAAACCATATTTTAATGATATGATTAAAAATGCTTCAAGAATGGGTGTTTTGATGACTGTTTTAGCAGCACTTTATGAAGTAATTAATTATATGACAGTTGACCCTAAATGGTTACATTTAATTATGGGTGGAAGCCCTATTAGCTGGATGTATTGGACTTGGATTATTTTGGGTATTATTGTTCCTTTTTTATTATGGCTTACACAAAAACCAGCAGGTGCTTTAATTGGTGCTATTTCAGCACTTATAGGAACATTTTTTATGAGACAAGCATTTATTTATGGTGGAAATATTGTTCCTATGACAGACAGATTTGGAACAGGACCTGAAGCCACAGGTATATATAGACTTGATAGTTTAACTTCATTTTCATATATTGCACCTCACACTATGGAAATTTTAATTATTATAGGGTGTGTGGGTCTTGGTATAGCTATTTATTCTATTTTAGATTCTCTTTTCGATGTTAGAAACATCAACGACAACGCAGGTCATTAATCTGCGTTTTTTTCTTTTCCTACAAATTATAAACTTATAATATTTTCTTATAATATCTAATAATTTTTTCATATTTAAGACTTTTTTTATCCTTTTTGAAATTATTAGTGGTATAATTAAACAGAAATTTACGAAAGGATAAAAAATGTCTAAAATCAAAATTGTTATTTTGGGTGCAGGTATATCAGGACATACAGCAGCCCTAAATCTTAAAAGAAAACTAGGCAAAAAAGCAGAAATTATTGTTATTTCACCTAATTCAAAATATCAGTGGGTTCCGTCAAATATATGGGTTGGAATCGGTGTTATGAAGCCAGAACAGGTATATTTTGAATTAGCTCCTGTTTATAAAAAACAAGGAATCACATTCAAACAATCACGCGCTATTAGTATACACCCTGAAGGCGACACGGGAGAAAACAAACCTTATGTAACGATTGAATATGTAAGCGGAAGCCAAAAAGGCGAAAAAGAAAAAGTTTATTATGATTATTTAATAAACGCAACAGGGCCAAAGTTAAACTTTTCAGCAACCCCTGGACTTGGACCGGATACCGGAAATACAGTATCTATTTGTAGTTTTGACCACGCAGCCCACGCATGGAAGGAACTTCAAAAAATAATAGAAAAAGCAAAAAAAGGCGAAAAACAAAAAGTAGTAATAGGTTTAGGACATGGAGCTTGCACATGCCAGGGTGCAGCAGTTGAATATACAATGAATGTGGCTTCTTTGATTTACGATTTGGATTTAATGGATTATATAGATGTTACATACATTACAAATGAGATGTTTCTTGGAGATATGGGACTTGGAGGTGCATATGTAAAAAACAACGGTTTTGTTGCACATACAAATAATGTAGTCCGTTCTATGTTTAGTGAATATGGAATTGACTGGATTACAAAAGCCAGTGTTTATAAAGTAGAAGCGGATAAAATATATTATGAAACATATGAAGGCGAAGAAAAAGAACTTGAATATGATTTTGCAATGTTAATCCCTCCGTTTAGCGGTGTAGGTATTACAGCTATTGGACCAAACGGAGAAAATTATACAGATAAACTATTCAAACCAAACAAACTTATGATAGTAGATGCTGATTATGAAAGCGGTAAAAAACCATATCATGAATGGAGCGGTAAAGACTGGCCTAAAAAACTTCAAAATCCAACATATCCGAATATTTTTGCAGTAGGTATCGCTTTTGCACCGCCTCATCCAATATCTCAGCCAAATCAAACAAAATCAGGCAGACCTCTAACACCAGCCCCCCCAAGAACAGGTATGCCAAGTGCTGTTATGGCACATGCTACGGTACTTAATATTGCAGAATGGATACTAGAAGGAAAACCTTCATTTAAACACAAAGCAAGTATGGCAGAACTTGCAAGTATATGTGTTGTATCTATTAATTACGGATTTAGAGGAATTGCCGGAAGTATGTCTGTATATCCAACCATTCCTGATTTTAAAAAATATCCGGATTTTGGAAGGGATATAAATTATACAATAGGTGAAGTTGGAGCTGCAGGACATTGGTTTAAATGGCTTATGCACTATATGTTTTTATGGAAAGCTAAAGCAAGACCATTTTGGTATTTAATTCCAGATTAAAAAAAGGAGAAATTATGGCAATTAGAAGTCCTCAAATAGATTTAAAAATAAAAGAATGGGAAAAAAGAGCATATGATGACAGTAAATTTGGTATGTATCCAACTCAATTTGAGAGATGGAAAAGAAAATGTATTGTGTGGCAGTTTATAAGATTTGTTATTTTATCGTTAAAATTCAAAAAAACAGCCTCTATTAATGAGTAATTTAAAAAAATTTATGTATAATAAGAAAAAATTTAAGGAGTTTTTATGGCATTAGAATTAACAAAAGATAATTTCGTAGATACAGTAAAAGAAGCAAAAGTTGCAATAGTTGATTTTTGGGCGCCTTGGTGTGGACCTTGTAGAATGATTGCACCTATTATTGAAGAAATAGGCGAAGATTTTAAAGATAAAGGTGTAGTTGTTGGGAAAATCAATACTGACGAACAACAAGAACTTGCAATGCAATTTGGAATAAGAAGTATTCCTACTGTATTATTTTTCAAAAACGGAGAACTTGCTGATAGTATGATTGGAGCCGCTCCAAAAGCTATGTATGAAGAAAAAATTAATAATCTTCTTGGAGAATAAGGATAAAATCCAAGTTTTTTTATACCTTTAGCTCCTTTTTTGGAGCATTAATGGTAGCTGCATTTTTTTTCTACTATAACTTCAAATTTAAAGAATATAAATTTATAGATTTTAGTAAAATCACTTTATATACCAAACAAAATATTTTCACTCCAAAATCAAATGAATATTATCTTGTGCTTTTCAGCTCAAAAATGGAAAATTTACCCTATATTTTAAAACAAATTCCAAAAGATCACCCCATTTTAGTCATTGATTTTTTCCAAAAAAGAGTAATTTATCCAAATGTTATCTATACAACAGCTGGAATTAATACTATAATTAAACTCATACAACATCTTAATATTTATCAAATACCAGTAGTATTAAAAATTAAAAGATATAATAAAAATTTATATAAACAAGATTCACCTCTTAGAATACTAAAGGAATAAAAATGTATGATATTATTATCATAGGAGCAGGACCTGCAGGGCTTAGCAGCGGAATATATGCAAGCAGACTTGGAGCAAAAACATTAATTTTAGAAAAACTAACTCCCGGAGGTCAAATTACTCTTAGCAGTGAAATAGAAAATTATCCTGGGATCTGTGATGTAAAAAGCGGACTTGAACTTATGGCCTGCTGGCCAAAACAGGCTAAAAAATTCGGGTGTGAAATTGTAAATGAAGAAGCAAACAAATTGACAATGGAAAATGAAAAATGGAAAATCATTACCCATAAAAACAGTTATGAAGCAAAAGCCCTAATAATAGCAACAGGAGCAAACCCTAAAAAAGCAGGATTTGAAGGGGAAATTGAATATACAGGCAAAGGTATTAGTTACTGCGCTGTATGTGACGGATTTTTTTACAGAAATAAAGATGTTGCAGTCATTGGAGGTGGTGATACTGCTTTAGAAGAGGCTTTATATTTAAGTAAAATTGCAAAAAAAGTATATTTAATTCATAGAAGAGATAAATTCCGTGCAGCTCCTATAACACAAGAAAAAGTATTTAATACAAAAAATATAGAAATAATTTATAATGAAAATGTTAAAAAAGTTTTTGGAAATGAGTTTGTAGAAGGTATAATTCTATCTTCAGATAAAAAAATTAAGGTAGATGGTGTTTTTGTATTTGTTGGAATGAAAATTAATAATGAACTAGTAAAAGATTTAGTGGAACTTAATAAATGGGGAGAAGTTAAAGTTGATTTAAATATGCAAACTTCAGCTAAAGGCATTTATGCCATAGGCGATATAAGAGAAAATTCTGTAAAACAAATTGTTGCAGCAGCGGGAGATGGTGCAATAGCAGCAATTAATGCTTGTAAATGAGTAGATGAGGAATGGGTAAATGAGTATATGAGTGAATGAGATAACTAATATACCAATACACCAATAACGAATACACAAATAAAGGAGATATTATGAAATATGGAATTGTAGGTGCAACTGGTAGAGTTGGTCAATTATTAGTAAAAATTTTAAAAGAAAATAAAGAAAAGATTGGTGCAGTTATGTTTGAGGGAAATCAAACTATAGAATTTGATGAAGGGACAGTTATCACAAACGATGCAAAAACTTTGCTTGAAAACTGTGATGTGGTAATTGATTTTTCAGCTCCTATAGCCAGCGAAAAAGTTTTGGAAGCAAATCTGGAAACAAAAAAACCCTTAGTTATTGCTACAACAGGACTAAATGACCATCAAAAAAATTTAATGATAGAAACAAGTAAAAATGCACCTGTTTTATACGCTACAAATATGAGTTTGGGTGTTGCAATTTTAAATAAACTTGTAGCAATGGTTAGTGAAAAATTAAAAGATTTTGATATAGAAATCGTTGAACAACACCATAGATATAAAGTTGACGCACCAAGCGGAACAGCTCTAACTCTTGCTGAATCTTGTGCAAAAGCCAGAGATCTTGAACTTAAAGATGTTATAATTACAGGAAGAAGCGGTCATGTGGGAGCTAGAAGTAAAAATGAAATAGGAGTTTTTGCCGTTAGAGGAGGAGATGTGGTAGGAAGACATACTGTCGGTTTTTATAATGACGGTGAATTTTTAGAACTGAACCATACAGCGACAAGCAGGGAAACATTTGCAAGAGGTGCAATAAAAGTTGCAAAATGGTTAGTTAATCAAAAACCGGGACTTTATTCTATAAATGATGCTCTTGGAATATAAAATTAAATAAATAATAATTAGATTTAAAGGAAAAATAGATGTGTTCAGTTGTAGGAATTTACGGAAATGAAAACGCTAGTAAACTTTGTTTTTATTCACTTTTTTCAATGCAGCACAGAGGTCAAGAAGCCGCAGGTATAAGTTCAAATGAAAATGGTAAAATAAAAACCGTAAAAGATAGAGGTTTAGTAACACAAATTTTTAAAGAAGAACATTTTAAAATCCTAAAAGGTGACACGGCTATAGGACACACAAGATATTCAACTGCAGGAGATGATTCTATTTTAGATGCACAGCCTGTTTTTGCAAGATACGGACTTGGTGAAATTTCCATTGTTCATAACGGAAATCTTGTAAACGCAAAAGAGATTAGAAAAGATTTGACAAAAAAAGGTGCAATTTTTCAGACGAATATGGATACGGAAAATATAATTCATTTAATTGCTAAAAATTACCAAAAGGATACTTTAAAAGAAAGAATCATAGATGCTGTTAAAAAAATAAAAGGTGCTTTTTCTTTAATTGTAATGAGTAGATCTAAAATGTTTGCTATTCGTGATCCATTTGGATTTAGACCTTTAAGTATTGGAAAAATTAAAAACGGCGGATATATTGTTGCTAGTGAAACGTGTGCATTTGAACTTGTAGGAGCTGAATTTATAAGAGATGTAAAACCGGGAGAAATGATAACATTTGAAAACGGTGAATTTAAAAGCGAAATGATTTTTAATCCAACCCCTAAACAGTGCATTTTTGAATATATCTATTTTGCAAGACCTGACAGTAATGTATTTGGAAAAAATGTTTATTCTACAAGAAAACAGATGGGAAGAGAATTAGCTCTTGAACTTCCGGTTGATGCTGATATAGTAATTCCTGTACCTGACAGCGGAGTTGCAGCAGCACTTGGGTATGCACAAGAAAGTAAAATTCCTTTTGAAATGGCAATTATGAGAAATCATTATGTAGGGAGAACCTTTATTGAACCAACCCAAGAAATTAGAAATTTAAAAGTAAAAATGAAACTAAGTCCTATAAAACATAAAATAAAAGATAAAAAAGTAGTTGTAATTGACGATAGTATAGTAAGAGGCACTACTTCTAGAAGAATTGTTAGAATGCTAAGAGATGCAGGAGCAAAAGAAGTTCATATGAGAATAGCATCTCCAGCTACAACCGGACCTTGTTATTATGGAGTGGATACCCCAACAAAAGAAGAGCTTATTGCTTCAAAAATGAGTGTAGATGAAATTTGTAATTATATTGAAGCGGATACTCTTGCATATCTTTCAATTAATGGTATAATAAAAGCAATAAAAGACAAAAAAGAAAATTACTGTTTTGCATGTTTTGATGGTAATTATCCAGTACTTTAAGGAGAAAAAATGGGACTATTTGGAAGTAAAAAAGAAGAAAATTTAGATTTAAATTTTATCAATAAATATATTGAAGAGATGAAACAATATAATTTATATTTAAATGAAGATGAAAAAGCAAAATTAAATTCAAATAATATAATAGAAAAATTAAAAACAGCTCTTGATATTTTCAGTAGAGAATTTGAATATTGGGAAAAATTTAAAGAAAACTATCCGGTTGCATTTTTTTGTGTTACACCTAACAGGAAATTTATAGAATGGAATCATGTATTTGAACAATTAACCGGCTGGAATGATTATGAATTAAAAAACATAGACTCAGCAGCAAAAGTTTTATGGCCAACAAATCCTAGTGAATGTAAGGTGTGTAAAATTGTAGGCAAATATGATACACAAGAAAGAAAAGCGGGATTTGATTACGCAGAAATTATAGACAAAAAAGGCGAGCATATCCCTGTATTTGTATATGTAGTGCCTATTTTTATAAATGGAAATCTTGAGAGAACATATGCAATCATTAGAGACAGAAGAAGTGAAATAAAAGAAAGAGAAGAATTTTTGTCTAAAACAATAGAACCTATTATTAAAAGATTAAAAGCACTTCAACAAAAAGACTTAAGAGAATTAATATCTATTAATAATGAAGAATTAAAAGCTCTAGAAGAGCCGATAAACGACATTATTACAACACTTCAAAATATAGTCAAAAATATAACAGAAGTGACAGAAGGTATATATGAAAAAACAAATGAAACAAAAGAAAATTTAAACAGCTCACTAAATTGGGCGCAAAGCGACTTTTTAACAACACAGCAGGATTTAATGAGCAGAGCAAAATCTCTTGAAGAATCCACTGCTACAATAGAAAATATGATAGAACTTATAAAAGATATAGCAGACCAGACAAACTTACTTGCCCTTAATGCGGCCATAGAAGCTGCAAGAGCGGGGGAAGCCGGAAGAGGTTTTGCGGTTGTTGCTGATGAAGTTAGGAAACTGGCTGAAAGAAGCCAAAAAGCTACAAATGAAATATCTTCTACAATTTCACTTATAAAAGACGCTTCATTTTCTATTATTCAAGAAATTGACAAATCCACAAAAGACAGCGAACAATTAGTAAATATTTTAACCCAAATAGATACAAATATTACTCTTATTGAAGAATTAAGCAACAAATTACAAAACGAGACAAAAGAATTTAAACTATAAACTGGACTTTTTTTCTCTTTTTTGTTATAAAAACCTAAAAAAGAGGTTTAATGGATAAATTATATACTTTTGGTAAATATTTAAGAAATAAATTTAATAAAAATA
>JALUWM010000106.1 GCA_027019465.1 Campylobacterales bacterium | reverse complement strand
TTAGGATTAGGCTCTCAAATCCTATTCTTTTTTAGTGCAATATTTGCTTTAAAATTAAAACTACCGCATGAGCAGTTTTTAATAGTACAAGCTTGGATAGTTACTATTATAAAAAACTTCTTTTTAGGCTTTTTTCATAAGCCTTTGATAGAGTATGACCCTGCAATGGTAATACATGCGGTAATAACCGTCGCAAAATCGGTAAAACTACCTTTTCTTATCTCTCTATCAGGCTGGCTTATACCCTATTTTATGCACAAGTGGCTAAAAAACAAAGATACAAAAGCATTAAAAGAGCATCAAGTAGCCGGCAGTGAAATAATCCCGGTACTTAAATTTATAAAGCAGCTTAGAAAAAAGCCCTCAAGACTAAAGATAGGAGGCTTACAAGAGGGATTTTCTTTACTTGATGAGGATAAACTTGCAGCAAAACAAAACAAAAAAGAAGAAAATGAGTTTAGAAAAGGTATTGTACCGATACCGACTGAGAGTGAATTAAGACACTTCTTTATAGTAGGTAGAAGCGGATCGGGTAAAACAGTTCTTTTAAATCCAACTATCCAACAGCTTAAAATCAGACAGGAAAAAATCCTAATACATGACTTTAAAGGCGATATGGTTACAAAGTTTTATAATCCCATAACTGATTTTATCTTTAATCCTCTTGATAGAAGATGTTTAAAATGGAATATATGGAATGATATAGAAGATGAGATAGATATAAGAAGTATCGCCTCTTCTCTTTTTCAGACAACTATAAAAGAGGATCCGTTTTGGAATGATGCCGCAAAAGATATATTTGAGGGGATTTTAATATATCTATACAATCAAGAGTTAAAAACAAATAAGGCTATATATGAGTATATAAATAAACCGGCTGGAGAGATTTTAACAATTCTAAAAAATGATCCCGATACAGCTGTAGCTGCAAGATACATAAGCGATCCAAATTCAAAACAAACTCAAGGCGTCCTCTCAAAACTCACCCAAAACACCAAATGCTTTAAATATCTAAAAGATATTGACGGCGATTTTTCTATAAAAGAGTGGATAGAATATAAAAAAGATAGCACAATCTTTTTAGTAAATTATGCTGATATAAAAGATACTATCGCACCGGTATTGAGTGTATTTGTAGATATTGCGACAAGGACAACTCTATCACTCCAGGACGATTTAAACCGTAGGATCTTCTTTTTCCTTGATGAGTTCGGACAGTTAAATAAAATGAATAGCTTAGTAGATATATTAACAAATGGAAGAAGCAAAGGAGCTAGCATCTGGCTTGCTATACAGGATATAGGGCAAATAGATGAAAAGTATGGAGTAAACATAAGAAAAACAATAGTAAATGCTTTTAGCAATTATATTGTGTTTGCGGCAAATGACTATGATACAGCTAAGTTTTTTGTAAATAAGATAGGAGAAAGAAAAGTAGTAGTAACAGATGAAATGCTGCGACATGACTCCGAAGCTGAGGATGATAACCTTGGCATCAGAAAAACACAAAAAACTGAAAATCTAATCCTTGCAAGCGATGTAATGAATATGAGAGATAGAGAAGCTTTTATAAAAGTAAGTGAAATACAGCAATACAGCAAAATAAAAGTCTACCTAAAACCTATTGCAAATGTAGTAAACAGGATAGAAAGATAATAATACTTCAACCCTTGCACAATTTAAGCAAGGGTTACTCTACCAAAAATCTCAAAATTATGTATATAGATAAGAAGATAAGAATCTTTAAAATAAACTACAAGGAGAAAACATGAAAGTGGGATTTTTTGGCGGGATGATACTGCTGGGCTTAACAATCGTCTTTTCTATGATTGCTATTCAGAACAATAAATTAGCAAGAAAGATAACGGTTAAATCTTTTGGATTAGACAAAGTAAAACATAAAAGAGAAACAAACCAATCAAAACAAAAACAAAAAGTAATAATAAAGGTAAAGGTGCAAAAGAGCAACTTTGATAAAGAGTTTGAAGAGTTTGATAAAAAATTTGATAATTTCTAAGGAGGAATAAGATGAGAAAGGTAATACTATTTATATTTACAGCTGCTGCACTTTTTGCAAATGTATCTACTTCTACACAAAAGCAGGAGCAAAAAAGTAAAAGTACAAGGCAACAAGAACAAACCGTAAAGCAGGAGCAGCTGCAGCATAATAAGCAACTAAACAAAGGTAAAGAAAAAAGTATATCACAAAATGTAACTAAGACACTAAATAAAATCCGCTCAACTACACATACAGTCTCCAAATTAAACAGCGGTATATGGAGAATAGAATTAAATCCAATTCCTTATATCTTGATGAAAATGAGAGAATTAGGCTGGAATGAAAAAGCCTTTTTTTTAACAAATAAAGACATAGGAACATCTTATTATGTAGATGATGATGAGGATATTATAGATTTAAACGCTAAAAACTATTATGAAGCAAAAGCAAAAATGAGAGGAGGACTTGATAGAAGTGTAACAAAAAAAGTAGCACATTATATACAGCTGCTTAATTATACCGGACAAGTAGCAGAAAAAGCAGCAAGTTATATGAAACACTATCCAAAAGCAAATTTTGATAATATTGAAAAGCTTGCTGCTATTGCAGTTAAAAAAGCATATCAGGAAGTTATCCCGGAACGAATAAATATCTACGAATGCAGATTTGGCGGAAATAATGATACTTATACTTGCAATAACGGACAATATACTTTAATCCTTACAAGCAGTGTGCCGACTCTTTTAAAAAACGGAATGGCTTACTATTCAAGCACAAACATAGGATTTTCTAAACCTACTCTAACTATTACCTTTGCAACAAGCACAAATGATGCCTTATCAAAATTGGAACAGGACCAGCAAACAAGAAGTGTAGCAAAAATGATAAGAGAATATACATCTAAACTTGAAAGTGAGGGTAAAACAGAGATAGCACAAAGGATAAAAAACAGATTTGTAGAGAAAGCCTTAACAACAAATGTATCTAATACGACAAATGCGGTAGTTAATGCAATAAACAGCGGAAGTCCTATTGCAGTTTTACATATTTTTAGATAGTAAAAATTATGTATATAAGTAAGAGAGGATTTATTCCTCTCAAATCAAATCAAAAAAGGAGGAAAAGAAGATGAGCATAAAGAGCAAATTGTTTAAATTTGAGGAAAACTGTGTAAAGAAAATAGGTAGGGATAGGTGCGATAAGTTACTATTTGTATTAACAGCTATAGCTATATTTTTACCGTTTATGTTTTACGGATTTGCTTTATACTTTTTTACAAAGATAACTATATTGTTTGCATATTTAATGTTAATCTTTTTTATAATTTATGTTGTACAGGAGATATTAATAGGGGTTAAAAAAGAGGTAGAAAAATGGATATAGGCGACCTTAAAACAAAAATAGAAGAGCTATCAGATTCTCTACAATTTGCGGCAACAAAAGCAGATGAAGCTGTAAAGAATTTAAAGGAGACAAAAGAGATAGAGATAGATTTAAGAGCTGCAGCTGCAGAACTTAAAAAGCAGAGCGAAGAGTTAGAAAAGAGAATTGCAAAGATTGTAACAAAAGAAGTTTTAGAACAACTAAATACTTTTTTTGAAAACAGCAAAAAGATAAGAGAAAGTGCAGAGGCAATACACCTTGCTAATATGCAAATACAGCAAGTTCATCAAAACTCTTGCAGGTCAAGAGCTTTAATATTTGCAATCTTAGGCTTAGTTGCAGGTGCAGCTGCTGTGTTTTTTTTAAAAATTTGAAAAATTATGTATAGATATAAAGAGAGGATTTAATCCTCTCAAATTTAAATCAAAAAAAGGAGGAATGAGATGAGAAAATTACTCATATCAATTTTATCGGTTATGATTTTAGGCGTAGTTACTGTAAATGCAGCTGATTTTTTATCAAAACCTAAAGCGGTTAAGGTAGTAAGAAAGGGTATAAATCTCTTGAAAGATAGATTAAGGGAGGACGGTATCACATTGCCACATTGGGGCGAGGGAAGATGGGATATACCTCTTCAAATGTCTATAGCTAAAAACCAGGCTGAAGTTTTAACATCAAATTATGGTAGTTTGCAAAATGTAGTTACAAATTTACAAATTCCAAGCGGTACAATCTCAAATAAAGTTGACTGGGCAACTCTTATTTATCAAGGAAATAAATATTTATTAACATCAAAAGATGTTTATGAGTGTTATTATAGATTGTACCAATTAATATCATTTAGAATCTATTATAGTTGGGGTATGAATGGAAATATTAAATTTACAGGTGAAACAAAAAGTGGTTTATCAGCTTATATCACTAATTTTTTCCTTAAAAAAGATGTATATAAAAAAAATTTGACTTTGGCAGCACCAATTCTTGTAGGACTCTATTCTAGAGGTAATAGGATTTTTGTAAAAAAAGCAATCTTTGATTATATTCTATTTACCGGCACGATGTTAAATAAATTATCAAATGATAGCTTTGCAAAAAAATATTTTAGCAAATATGAAAGAGACTGGGCTAAACTAAGAGCTATATTAAATAAAATCAAAGAGGAGGATAGTAAAAAATGAGAAAGGTAATATTAATAATAGCACTATTTGCTATTTCTTTAAGTGCAAATACATTTACTTATTACAAAATACATCTTACACATGATGAAGTCAATCTTGCTAATAAATTAGTCAAAAATTACAATATGTTTATAAAAACAAAAAATGATGAATATATAAAAAAGGCATATGCTGCTAAAGTCAAATTACTTAACATTATCAATAAAAAGCCAAATAGCAAATCACATCAAAAACTGAAAAATATAATTGCACGAGTACCGGTATTTTTGCAGTATTGTGTTGCTAGCATAATATATAATGATAGAAATATGCTTACTGGTAAATGCTATGACAAATTTAGAGAGATAGAACCTGATTATGGCAATTCAGCTACAAACAGAGAGGCAATATTGGAAAATATAGTTATTTATCTTAGTAGGTATAAAGAGTATGATAAAGCAAAAAAAGTAGGCTTATACACTCTAAAACTCTATCCCAATCAAGCACCAACTTTATATAATCTTGCATTGGTATATGCAGAGGCAAAAGATACAAAAGATTTTAAAAATAGTGATGAGCTTGGATGTTTCTCTTATTATGCACTTTTAGAGGCAGATAGAATCGGTGAAAAGGAAGGTTTTTATGCCCCTGCAAATTATATTCGTAAATATGGTTTTGATAAAGTTAAAGTCAGCTGCCCGAATTTCAACTTTAGAAAAAAACTACAAGAGCTTATAAAAAAAGAGGGATTTTAATTTTCTAAAATTATGTATATAGATAAGAAGATAAGAATCTTCAAAATCAAATCAAAAAAGGAGAAGAGATGAATGTAGAGATTAGAGATGAGGAGCTTATAAAAGCGATAGAGGCATTAGCAGAGGAGCAAGGAAAAGATATAAACGAAACAGCAGAAGAGCTTTTAACTTTTGCAGTAAACAACGGCTTATCTGTACTACTTTTAAAGAGGCTTGAATATGCAATAGTAGAAGAGATAATACCTAAAATTGATACAGCACTTGTTAACACCTATGCTATAAGACATCAAGTTTTAAATATGCATGCAGATATTTTACAAAGTCCTGAAAGAGCGGAAGCTATAAATCAAGCAGCTGGAGAGATAGGACAAGAGATAGTTTTTGCAAACGAAGAAGATGAGGAGGAAGAAAATGGCAACTGAACACGACAGCATGGTAAGTGGAGGTAGTATGTGCGGTAGCGGCAATATGACAAGCGGTCCAAACCAAAACTACAATAACTACAATCAGGGAAGCATGGTAAGCGGAGGTAGTATGATACCACCCTATCAACAAACATACAATCAGGGCGGTATGTTTGGATACAACCAGCCAATGCCGCAACAACCACAAAAAAAGAAAAAGAGTGGAATCCTATTTAAGATAATTTTACTATTTTTCTTAGGATTTGTAGGGCTTGAGATATATTCGGCTCCTGGAAAAACCATCCCGGAAAAGCTTATAAATTTCGTAGAAAATCTTTCTACAGATTTATCCAAATTCCAAAACAATAACAGCAAGGAGTAAGAGATGCAACATTTCGATCTAAATCATTATTATCATCAAGGTATGCAGCAGCCATACCCATACCCGGAGCAAAAACCGGGCTTAAGTGATTTTTTTGCTTTTACATGGAGAATGTTTAAAATGTTGCTTATAGTTTGGGTAGTTTTTACATTTTATGGAATTATACTTGCACAAGGCGATTCATTTTCTCAAAAAACTACAAATTACTTTGATAAGCTCAAGAAAGAATCTATTTGGTATAGCAAAGATACCAATACAGAAAATATCAAGGTAGTTAAAAATGACTAGTGTACCATATAATTATAGCAATCACGGCAGCATGGTAAGCGGAGGTAGTATGTTAGGAGTAGGAGGAGGAAATTTATCATCTATGTTTTCAGTGCCGGCAGAGTGGTATAGAAATCAAAATCTCTATCCGTCCAATTATCACTCTAAAGATAATTATTCTACATCAAGTGCGGGTGCATTAGGAACAGTTGCAGGAGGAGCTGCAGGCTTTGCAAAAGGTGCATTAGTAACCGGTATGCTTGCTAAAGCAGGTATTCTTACATTTGCAACAGGCGGACTTGCACCTTTTGTAGGTTTAGCGGTAGGAAGTGTTTTAGGCGGACATGCAGGAGCAATATTAGGAACGCACGGCAAAGACATTGCAAAAGCAGGAGCAGGAGCCGTTAAAGCAGGCTACAATCTTGCAAAATATGCAACACTTGGAACAGCTAAAGCAGTAGGATACACTGCAAAATCCCTATCAAAATTCAATCAACTCTCAAATAAACATGTTAGATTATCACACCAGTTTCCACAAAAACTACAAGATAAGCTAAAAGCAAACAAAGCAGCAGAAAAAAAGTTTAAAGGAATGATAAAAGAGACAAGAGCAGAGTTTAGAGAAAACAAAAACATAGGGAAAAAATTAGATGATTTATGGCAATACAGAGTCCCATCACAAAGAGCACAGCAAAAATTATCTAATTTAACTGCGGATTATCATATCTTTAAAAATGCTAAAGTAAATAAAGGCAAATTAAATATCAAACAGATAGAAAAAGAGTATAAAGAGTTTGGTAAAAAACATAACTGGAGTAAAGCAAAACTAAAAAGCGAACTCTCTAGTCTAAACAGACGAATAGAGCATCATAAAGATAATCTTAACATCAAAGAAAACAATGAAGTAAACAAATTACTATTAACCAAACTCTCTAACTCAAAGCCTAAAGCTAAAGAAGCAGAGGATAGATTTAATCAAAAAGGCGGTCCTGAAAAAAAGTCTATAAGTCCGACTCCAGGACAAAATCAAGACTACAACAAGCAGGTATCAAAACAGATGCAAAAAGAGCAGCAAACATTTAACCAAAAGGCTAAAGAGACAATCGAACAAAAAAGAGTTCAAAGAGATAACCAGCCTACACAGCAGCAACAGCAAACACAACAACATTTTCAAGATAGCAAGGAAAACAGTGAAAGGGGCAGATGATGAATTTTCAAGATAAAATCAAATCAGGAGTAGAACAATCAACATCCAGCAATAGATACAGAGCTATGGAAAAATTAGAACATGAAACCCATATGCGACTTAAAGGCTGGGCGGTAGAAAACGGAGTGTATTTAGCTCCGTTTTTAGTGCTTAATCTTGGATATTTGCTATATGCAATTTATCAAGACGCTATGCTGCCTTTTGGGGAAGATTATCCGATTTTTTCATCAACTTTTATAACTGTATTTATTTTATCATTGATTCTTACACTGCTTAATTTTAAATATGTAAAGCCTTTAATAGAAGATAGAATCTCTAAACAGGAAAAAGAGCTTACAGAGGATGTTTATATCGAGGGAAATAGATTAATAGCTACAAATGATTTTAATAAAGAGATAGATAAATTTATAAAAATTCAATACAGTTACTTAGAAGATGAAAGAGTAAGAGAAAAATTTATAATAGATACAATTCCATTACCAAAGGATGATAAACTCTATGAAGAGATACCACAACCTTTGAAACTGCCACGAATTGCTTTAAGCACCGGGCTTTGCATATCAGGAGCTCCCGGAAAGGGTAAGAGTGTTTTAATCAATCAAATCCTAAAACAAATACCAACTACAAATAGCACAAAAACTGTAGTCATAGATGTTAAAGGCGAATTTGTAGAAAAGTTTTATGATCCTGATAGTGATATTATCATCTGCCCATCTGATTTAAGAAGTGCTAAATTTTCTTTGTATAAACTCATTAAGACTAAAATTGATGCCGGTAGTATTGCGGAGATTTTAGTACCTGATGATAAACAAACTCAAGACCCGCACTGGGTAAACAGTGCAAGAGCAGTAGTAGAGGGATTATTGCTTTACAGTGCAAAATATCAATTAAGCAATAAAAAGATATATGAAACATTAAGCGATGTTACAAAACTTACAGCTATAAAAGATGATGAAGATGTTTATCCAATTGTAGCAAATTTTCTAAGAACAGAAGAGAGTGCAAGCAGAGCAATGGCTGCATCAAAAGAGACTCAATCAATCATATCAACTGCTATTAGAAAAGCAAAAGCTTTACAATATTTAGCTTATTTAGATGAGCTTGATACAAAAGAGATAGAATTTAAGCAATGGCTTAAAAACGGTAAAAGCGGTAAAATGTTTTTACTTAGTACAGAAAACCTAAGTAAAGTTTTTGCACCTTTATATGGAGTCATAACAAGTTATCTTATTTCTACTATTTTAGATGATAGAGATGATTTAAACAAAGATATTTACTTTATTTTAGATGAGTTATCCAGACTGGGTAAAGCTTTAGGCGAAAATCTTGAAAAAGGACTTGCGGTAGGTAGAAGCAAAGGCTTAAAATTTGTAATGGCTATTCAAAACTTTGATCAACTTAAAAAAGAGTTTGGGGATAAAGAGGCTGACGCTATATTTGGAACTACTAACTCCTATATAGTTTTTCAAAACTTTTACGGAGCTGCTTTTTTGGAAAAGTTTTTTGGAAAGACTACAGTTATAAAAAATAGTGAAAGCTTTACATTTAGTGCGGAGCCAATGGGCGACAGGGTAACAGTAAA
>JALUWM010000105.1 GCA_027019465.1 Campylobacterales bacterium | reverse complement strand
CCCAATTATACCTGAAACTATCACAATAAGACCTACAAATACAAAAATAATAAATTTCCAAAAATTAAACGGTTTTTCATTTATATTATTTTCATTATTCATTACATAACTCCTTTGAATTAGCAAAACTTGCTTTTATAACTTTTGTGTCTTCTGGCGTACAAAGATATATTTCATCATCTGCTTCAAGCAAATTAAATAAATCTGCCTCAGCATCTATATTCATTGCCTTTATACCATATTTTTCTCTTAAATAAACAATACTTTCAATATCATTTACACAATAAACCGCATCTTTAACCTTAATTGCAACGTTATCTAACCTATCAAATTTTTTCTCATCTGCTGTATAAACATAAACATATTTCAATTTTTATCCTTTATAATTTGATTTATTTCTTTATTTAATTTTGGAATTTTTTTAATCAAAACTTCCCATACTAAATTTAAATTAACTCCAAAATAAGCGTGTATTAATCTATTTCTCATCCCTTTCGTTTCAGCCCAGGGAATTTTCGGATATTCTTTTTTTAATCTTTGAGAAATATAATTACTAGCTTCACCTATAATCTTAAGTTTTCTAATAACAGCATCTTGATATAATTTATTTTTTCTAAATTCCTCGAAATCTTTAATTTCATATAAATAAAAAAGCAAATCTTCACAAAATTCTTTTATATGTTCTAAATAAATTAAATCATCTTTCATAAATAACTCTTTTTTCTTTAATAACAAAAGGCAATATATATTTACTAATAGCTTCTTTTCCTGCTATTAAATCAATTTTTTTACCTGTGATTTTTTCTAAATCTAACTGATATCTCACAAAAGTAAATAAATCCGGCCATTTATCAAATTCAACAATAACATCAATATCATTATATTTTTCACCTCTTACATAAGAGCCAAAAAATTCAATTTTTTTAGCTCCTTTAGAAGTCAAATAATTAATTATTTTTGTTTCAATCTCTTTATCTCTAATAAATCTAATCATCTTTTATTTTTTCTCATATTTATATACATATGAATAATATCAATGGCTGCCGGGGTAACTCCGCTTATTTCACTTGCCGCAAAAAGTGTAACAGGTCTAAATTTTTCAAGTTTTTCTACAATTTCCCTAGATAGTCCCGGGATTCCTTTATATTCAAAATCTTCTGGAATTTTTACACTTAACATCTCTTTCATTTTATCTATTTGTGCTTTTTGTCTTTCAATATAATGATGATACCTGGCTTCAATTAAAATCTGCTCAAGTGCTTCTTGGCTTAAAATTTTAAGTTCTGGGGCAATTTCAAGTAGTTTTTCTTTATCAAAAGTGTGTCTTGCAACAAGCTTTCTAAGTTCCATTTTGTTTTGAATCTTCTCTTCACCAAGAGTTTCAAGTTTAACGTTAAGTTCTTTATTTGGAGTTATAAAGGTTTTATTTAAAATCTCCATTCCTTTATTAATTTCTTCTTTTAATTTTTGAATATCTTTATATGTCTCTTCATCAAGCAGACCTAATTTATATCCATAATCTCCAAGTCTAAGAATTGCATTATCTTCTCTAAGAAGCAATCTATATTCACTTCTGCTGGTAAACATTCTATAAGGCTCATTTGTCCCTTTTGTAACTAAATCATCTATTAAAACCCCGATGTATGCTTCATCTCTTCTAAAAATAATAGGCTCTTTTTCATCTATTTTAAGTGCTGCATTAATTCCGGCCATTATCCCCTGAGCTGCCGCTTCTTCATAACCTGTTGTTCCGTTTATCTGTCCTGCAAAGAAAAGTCCTTCTATAGTTTTTGTTTCAAGAGAATGTTTTAGGATTGTAGGCTGAATAAAATCATACTCAATAGCATATCCAAATCTTACAATTTTAGCATTTTCAAGTCCCGGAATAGAATGGATAAAATCTTCTTGCACATCCATTGGAAGAGAAGTTGAAAGCCCGTTTAGATAATATTCAGTAGCTTCTTTAGTTTGTGGCTCTATGAATACGTGATGTCTGTCTTTATCTGGAAATTTATTAAGTTTATCTTCAATACTAGGGCAATATCTAGGTCCAATTCCCTCAATTTGACCTGTAAAAAGCGGGGCTCTATGAAAATTGCTTTTTATAATATCATGTGTTTTTTCATTAGTATAAGTAATATAGCATGGTAATTGAGTTGGATTAAAATTTTTTGTCCTAAATGAAAAAGGTTTAGGATTTTTATCACCTGGTTGTATATCCATTTTTGAAAAATCAATACTTCTAGCATCAATTCTGGCAGTCGTTCCTGTTTTTAATCTCTCTAATTCAAATCCAAGCTCTTCAAGAGAAGCACTTATTTTTTTAGCAGGCAATTCGTGAAATCTTCCACCTTCAAGTTTAACAGGTCCAAAATGCATAAGACCTCTCATAAATGTTCCTGTTGTTAAAATAAGAGCTTTACATTCATAAATATTTAATAAATTTGTCTTAACTCCTGTAATTTTACCGTTTTTTGTCAAAATTTCATCCACTATTTCCTGGGCTACCGTTAAATTTGGAGTATTTAAAATTTTATCTCTCATAAAGATTCTATATCTGTCCATATCAATTTGAGCCCTGCTTCCTCTAACTGCCGGACCTCTATTTTCATTAAGCACTCTAAACTGAAGCCCAGAATTATCAGTAGCAAGTGCCATAAGTCCGCCAAGAGCATCTATTTCTTTAACTAAATGCCCTTTAGCAAGTCCTCCGATAGCCGGGTTACAGCTAGCAGCCCCTATCTGTTCAACAAGCATCGTTAAAAGAAGGGTTTTTTTACCCATTTTTGCAGCTGCGTTTGCCGCTTCTATTCCGGCGTGTCCGCCTCCTACAACAATTACATCAAATTCTTTCATCAAAATCCTTTAATTTTTCTGCATTTTTTATATATTTTTGAAAACTGTCAAGTTTTTTATTTATATCATCTTTTTGTAAATATTCTTCAAATTCATTTTGCGTTTTGATATTTATCATATTTTCATCAAAAATATCAAGTAAAATATTACTATTTCCAATAATTACTAAATATTTTCTTTTATTAAATTCTATTAAAGCAATTTTATTTTTAGGGTCTAATGCTCTTTGAAAAACTATATCCAAATTTCCTTTAACAGGCAGTTTTGTTTTAAGTTTTTTCTTAAAAATCCACAAAATAATCGCTAAAATAATTAAAATCGCCACTGCAATAAAATAAGACATATAATCTATTCCACTGTCTTGTGCGTATGTAATTTGTTGAGGCTTTTGAACAATTTTTTTTGTAATATTAGTAATTCTAAACCTTACACCATATCCATCAGGCGTCAATGATACAGAAGTTTTATACTTTTTATTTGCATCAATAGAAATTAAAATTCCATCTTTTGAAGGAGTAACAGCTATATTTTTAACAAAATAATTACTAAAAGATTTTTTATACTCTTTATTTGAATTTATATTTGAAATAAAAAATTTGTTTTTGGAATCTTTTACTACTTTACCTCTAAATATACCTTCTAATGATAAAAGAATATCAAGTTTTTTATTTTGTTCAAAAAAATTTACATTAATTAAATTTACCCCAAATAAAAAAGAAGCAAAAAAGATAATAATTAACTTTTTCATTTTTCTTCTCTTGTAAGATAATAAATAAGTGAATTTGCATCAAGAACTTCATTTAGTCTTATTGCAAGATTTTTTTCATAAACCATAACTTCGCCTTTTCCTATAATTCTGTCATTTACATAAACTTCGGCACTCTCACCTGCAGGCTTATGCAAATCAATAATACTTCCTCTTTGCAAAGATAAAATTTCCCTTAAACTCATATCAATCCTTCCAAGATCACTTTCAAAAAAAACTTCTGTGTCAAGTAAATTTGAATAATCGGGGATTATCTCTTCATTAATATCTTTTATTTCCATTTTTTTCCTTAATAGAGAATTGAAAAGCATTCACCATCTATACTGTAATCTTTTCTATTTTCATATTTGATATCTTTAATATCTAAAAATTTTGGAGTTGAAATATTAAAATTAACATTTTCATTAGAGGCAATCACTTTTGCATTTCCTACGATTAAATTTGCAATTTCATTTGTTAAATCTGGCAAATTATAATCTTTTTCTCCAAATAAAAGCATACTAACCGTATCAAGTGTCTCTTTTGGAATAAAAAGATGTACTGATTTATTAATATCCCCTTTAATTTCAATTTTACTGATAAAACCATCTTTATGCAAATTTTTGCATTTTCCAAAACTCCCACCTATGGATATTACAAAATTTTCCACTGCTTTATCAAAAAATTTATCCATTTTCATCCTTATTAAATTATTATATAATTTTACCAAAAAAGGCAAAATTTGATTAGTGCAATAATAATAGGAATTATAACAGGTTTTTTCAGCGGCTTTTTAGGGGTTGGAGGTGGAACTATTTTAGTTCCTATGCTTCTTTTTTTAGGATTTAGTTTAAAAGAGGCTATAGGAATTAGCGTAACTCAAATGATGATGAGTTCAATATATGGCTCCTTTTTAAATTATAAAAAAGGGCTTCTTAAAATAAGAAATGGAATTTCTCTTGCTATTGGAGGTGCTGGAGGAGCCAGCCTTAGTGGATTTATTATTCATCACGCAAGTAAAGGAGTATTAGGAGCTATATTTTTAACTCTGGTTTTTATTGCAATAATAAGATTTTTTGTAACTGTTCACGAACCGCACGACGAACCTCCTATTGATAATAAAAAACTGTTTTTGATAGGACTTTTTGTAGGTGCTATTGCTATTAGTGTCGGTGTTGGAGGAGCAATTTTAATTACTCCTATTTTAGTAGGATTTTTAAAATATAAACTAAAAACAACTGTAAGCCTTAGTCTCTTTTTTGTAGTTTTTTCTTCATTTTCGGGATTTATTTCCCAAAGTATTGCAGGTCATATAAATTATATAGAGGGTTTTACAATAGGAATTGCCAGCCTTATAGGAACATATTTTGGAATTAAACTATATCATACAATGGATACAAAACATCACAAAAAAATACTTTTGCTATGGTATATTCTTATATTCTTTGCTATGATATACAAATTATATTTTTAAGGAATTTTATGGATATAAAAACAATAAGCGAAATTTTGGTTATCTTAATTATAAGTTTTAGGATATATACACTTGAAAAATTCAAGATCCAATCAGCCGCCGATAAATTATTTGCTTTATATTATTTAAAAAATCATTATCCTCTCTTGGGATACACTATTGTTTTTTATATTTTAGAGATTATTTTAATAGAACTTTTTATGCTACAAAGAGTTGATATTGCTTTAATTTTTATTTTTATGATTGAGATTTTTTTGATTTACAGACATATTTTTATAAGTCTAAAAACAGACGACAAGAACGATTATATAGACACGGTTATAAAAAGAATGTTTAAAAGCCTTACATATGATGAGTATATTCAAATTAAAGGCGAACTTTACAAAAAAATTCCTATGTGGAAACTTTATATGACAGAAATTATTGTATTTTTCTTTGCTATATGGAGTATTGAGATAGCATAATTTAGTAGATGAGTAAAAGGGTATATGGGTTAAAACTCATCTACTCATTCACCCATCTACCTCATTTACATAACAAAAGGAGCATAATTGAATAAAATAAAAATAATAGGTGCAAGAGAAAACAATCTAAAAAATATTAATTTAGAAATACCAAAAAATAAATTAATTGTTTTTACGGGATTATCTGGAAGCGGAAAATCAACCTTGGCTTTTGATACGCTTTATGCGGAAGGTCAAAGAAGATATATAGAATCTTTAAGCTCATATGCAAGACAATTTTTACAGCGTACCGGAAAACCTGAAGTTGATAAAATAGAAGGGCTAACTCCTGCTATTGCAATAGACCAAAAAACAACATCCAAAAATCCCCGCTCAACTGTCGGGACTGTTACTGAAATATATGATTACCTTAGACTTCTTTATGCAAGAATCGGAATACAACACTGCCATTTATGCGGCAAACAAATAACACAAATGACCCCTCAGGATATTATAAATGAAGTTCTAAAATTACCTAACGGAGCAAAAATAATTATTTACGCTCCTATTGTTAAAGAAAAAAAAGGCGAATTTAACGATTTAATAGAAAAACTTCGTAAAGAAGGAATAATAAGAGCTTATATAAACGGCACAATAGTCAGGCTTGATGAAGAAATAGAGCTTAAAAAAACCAAAAAACACACTATTAAAGCCGTAATAGATAGAGTTATAGTAAAAGAAGAAAACAAATCAAGAATTGCCGAAGCGGTAGAAAGAGCTTTAAATAAAAGTTTTGGCGAGGTTGAAATAGAAATTCTAAATGCAAAAGAATTAGGACTTGAAAAAGATTTTATCCATTACAGCGAACATAACGCCTGTTTTGATTGTAAGGTGAGCTTTGAAGAGCTTGAGCCTACCAGTTTTTCATTCAACTCCCCTAAAGGCGCTTGTCCTAAGTGTGATGGACTGGGAGTTACCTACACTCTTGATATGCAAAAAGTCATAAAAGATAAACCTCTTAATAAAGGGGCAATTCCTCTAATTTGGGGATTTAATAAAAAGTATTATCAAGAGTTTTTTAAAGCTCTATGCAATGAACTTGATATAGATATGAATAAAAGCTTTTATGAACTTGAAGATTATCAAAAAAAATCAATTCTTAACGGCACTGCTTATGAGATTGAATTTAATTATGCAAAACATAAAATAAAAAAAAGATGGCCAGGACTAAAGCAAATAGCACTTGATTTATATAAAGACAGCGATATGAGCGAAATTATGAGTGAAAGTATATGTCCTACCTGTAAAGGCTTTAGACTAAAGGCTGAAAGTCTTGCAGTAAAAGTGGCAGATAAAACAATAGCCGATATTATCTCTATGCCAATAGATGAAGCATATAAATTTTTTGAGGATAAGAAAAATTTTAAATATTTATCTAATCAGGAAAAAATGATAGCAAATCCTATTTTAAAAGAAATCCGTGAAAGAATATTTTTTTTAGTTGATGTAGGCTTAGGATATTTAACACTCCATAGAGACGCAAGAACTATTAGCGGGGGAGAATCTCAAAGAATAAGAATTGCATCTCAAATAGGAAGCGGACTGACAGGAGTTATGTATGTTTTAGATGAACCAAGCATTGGTCTGCATGAAAGAGATACACTAAAACTCATAAACACTCTAAAAAACCTTAAAGACAAAGGCAACAGCGTAATTGTCGTAGAACACGACAGAGAAACTATTTTAAACGCAGATTTTATAGTTGATATAGGACCAGGGGCTGGGAAATTTGGAGGAGAAGTAATTTTTAGCGGAGATGTTGAAAATTTAATGAAAAGCGATACTTTAACAGCTAAATACCTTAAAAGAAAGCTAGATATAAATTATCAAAAAAACCGCCCTCAAAATGAATGGATAGAAATTAAAAATGTAAATATTCATAATATTAAAAATTTAGATGTAAAAATACCGCTTAGAAACCTTGTTTGTGTAACGGGTGTAAGCGGGAGCGGAAAAAGCTCACTTATTCTTCAAACTTTGCTTCCAGTTGCAAGGGAAATTCTAAATCACGCCCATAAAATAAATAAAGTCCAAGGTGTAGAAATAAATGGATTAAACCAATTAGATAAAGTAATTTACCTTGACCAAAGCCCAATAGGAAGAACCCCAAGAAGTAACCCGGCAACATATACAGGTGTATTTGATGATATAAGAAATCTTTTTGCTTCAACCCCAGAAGCACAGCTTAGAGGATATACTCCTGGAAGATTCAGTTTTAATGTAAAGGGTGGAAGATGTGAAGTATGTAAGGGTGAAGGACAAATCAAAATAGAAATGCACTTCCTGCCGGATGTAATGGTAACTTGTGAAGCATGTGGAGGAAAAAGATATAACGAACAGACTTTAGAGATTAAATATAAAAATAAATCAATAGCAGATATTTTAAAAATGAGTGTAGATGAAGCTTATGAATTTTTTAAAAAAATTCCAAAACTAAAAACAAAACTAAAAACACTAAAAGATGTAGGACTTGGATATATAACACTTGGTCAAAACGCAGTAACTCTTAGCGGCGGGGAAGCCCAGAGAATAAAACTCGCAAAAGAGCTTTCTAGAAGAGATACCGGAAACACACTTTATATTTTAGACGAGCCTACAACAGGACTTCATTTTGCAGATATAGACAATTTAATGAAAGTTTTGCAACATTTAGTGGAGCTTGGAAACAGCATAATTGTAATTGAACATAACCTAGATTTTGTTAAAAATGCAGATTATATAATTGATATGGGACCTGAAGGCGGAAGCGGTGGAGGAAAAATAATAGCAACCGGAAATATAAAAGAGATTATTTCAAAATATACCGACATAAGTTATACAGCAAAATATCTTAAAAAGGAACTTAAATTTTTAAACTAGAAGAAACAAAACACTTTTTTATAATTCCTGTAATTTTAGGAATAATAGGAGGTTTTTCGGCTTATTTTTTTAGAAAACTGATAGAAATTTTTACCTATATTTATGATAAACTAAATATTATTCATTCAAATATTTTTTATCTTTTTTCTATGCCTGCTGTATTTTTAATTTCTTATTATATTATAAAATTTTTTCCAATAAATCCAGCAAATGTCTCAATAGATGAAATAGCCAAAAAAATATCACTTGCAATGGGACATTTTTCCCCCCTAAAAGGTCTTGTTGTTTTAATAGTAACTTCCATAAGTCTTGGATTTGGTGTGCCTGTAGGAAGGGAAGGTCCTATTGCAAAACTAGGAGGTGTTGGAAGTGAAATATTTTTAAAATTAATAAATGTAGAAAGACTCAATCTCCCCATTTATCTAAGTGCCGGTGTTTCAAGTGCCATTGCGGCTACTTTTAACGCTCCTTTAGCGGGTATAATTTTTGGAATAGAAATCATTATAGGAAAAATAAATTCATATATTTTAATTCCTTTAATTGTTTCTACATTTACGGCTACTCTTATCTCAAGAGAATTCATAGGAAATTTTGCAGCTTTTTATGTCCCTACTCTATCATACAATAACACTTATCTGTTTTTTGCACCTCTTGAAGCCCTTTTTTTTGGAATTTTGGCTTTAATATTTTTAATTTCAATTA
>JALUWM010000104.1 GCA_027019465.1 Campylobacterales bacterium | reverse complement strand
ATGGATTAAATCTGTCTTTGTAATGATTTATTTCTATAATTTCAGCTTCCTTAAATTTAGCTAAAATATCTTTTACATAATCATCATTTTTAACTCTTTTTTCTACATAAATATGGCTAAATCTTAAATTCATTCATTATTCTCCTAAAATCATTTTTACGGTTAGATTTTTTAAAATCAATTTGTGGCAGAGATAAATTATTCAAGAAATAATACATTACCCTGTTTTTAAACTGCTCTTTTTGAGAAAAACTTAAATCATATTTTTTCGACAATTCTTCAACTATTCTTAAATCAAACTTTTTATCTTCTTTTAAAGAAGTAATATATTTTTCAATATTTTTTAAATGAGGAGTTATTAAATTATTCATAAATTCATCGCTTGGTCTAAAACAGAGCAAATTATCGCTTACAATTTTTATTAAATGAATTTGATGTGCTTTTAAAAATTTAATCCCAGCTTTAAAAAATCCCTCACTTTCCATATCTACTAATTTATAATTCCCGCTTTCCACAACCTCATCAAAACAAATTATTTCACTCTCACTAAACGGATGAGAAAGCAAAATATCTGGAAAAAATTTATTATTAATTTTATTAACTAAAAATATCTCCCCTATTTTAAATTCACTGCTTCCTGCAATTCCAAAGTTTATAATATTTGAAATTTCGCGGGTAGAGAGTAAAAAAGTCGTTGCAATGGCTGAGTTTAATTTCCCCTGATTTGAAATTATAAGAGTTATTTTTTCATTTTCATAAATAGGAAATTTGTCATTAACTTTTTTTAAATCAAAATATTTAATTAAAGGCTTAGCCTCTTTTAAATAAGCACAAACAATTCCTGTCATTTTATCTCTTTTTGATAAAATTATACAAAAAAAGGATAACAATGAAACTTATCCCTATGATAATTGCTCTAGGAGCCAGCTTTTTACCTGGTGCAATAATAACAATGAATTTTATAACATCTTTAATTGTTAGCACTGTTGTTTATTATGTAGTTTATAAAATAGTAAAAAATATGGTGGAAATTTAATGAAAACAGCCCTTTTTGTTCCCTGTTATATAAATGAACTTTACCCGGATGTTGCAAGAGATACGGCAATTCTTCTTAGAAATTTAGGAGTAAATTTAGAAATTCCAATAAACCAAACATGTTGCTCTCAGCCATTTTTAAACAGCGGGTATGAAAGCTCACTTCCGGATAATTTTAACGAAATTTTTGAAAAATATGATTATATAATCTCTCCTTCTAGCAGCTGCACCGCAACAATTAGAGAAGCTGAAATAAAATCAAGCAATAAAACTTTTGAATTAGTTGAATTTTTACACGATATTTTGCAGTTAAGAAATTTATTAAAAAATCATCCTCCAATTATTCTTCATAACTCCTGCCACTCTCTAAGAGCTCTTTTAGAAGGGAGCCCAAGTGAGCTTAATATTCCCTATTTTAATAAAATCAAAAATGTGATTGGATGCAGGATTTTAGAAGCAAAAAGAGATGAGTGCTGTGGATTTGGCGGAATATTTAGTGTAAAAGAAGGATTTTTGAGCTACATAATGGGAAAAAGCAAATTAGAAGATTTATTAAATGAAGATAATCTAAAAGAAATTAAAACCACTCCAATCATAACAGGCGTTGATATGAGCTGTTTAATGCACTTAGAATCTGTTGCAAAAAAAGAGAATATAAAAGCCAAGTTTAAACATATAAGCTCACTTTTACTTGAAGGCATACAATGAAACACCAGGATTTAGCTATTAAATTTTACAAAGAAAAAGGCAAAAAACACGACAAAGCCCTTTGGGCTATAAGACAAAAAAGAGATAAAGCAATAAAAGGAGTTAAAGAGTGGGAGATTTTAAGAAGAGAAGCCAGTGAAATAAAAGATTATGTAATTGAAAATTTAAAAGAGTTAATTGATGAATTTATAAAAAATGCTAAAAATGAAGGAGTTGAAGTCTATTTTGCAAAAGATGCAAAAGAGCATAATGAAATTGTTTTAAAACTCCTAAAAGAGATAAACGCTAAAAAGATAGTAAAATCAAAATCTATGCTTACAGAAGAATGCTCCCTTAATGAATTTTTAGAAAAAAATGAAATTAATGTAATTGATACCGATTTAGGTGAAAGAATTGTACAACTAAGAGGTGAAAAACCCTCTCATATCGTGCTTCCTGCAATTCACACCACAAAAGAAGACGTGGCAAAAATCCTAAATGAAACAAACACCGACCCAACTTACCTAACGCGTAAAATGAGAGCACTTTTAAGAAAAGAGTTTTTAAGTGCAGATGCAGGGATTAGCGGGGCTAATTTTTTAGTTGCTAATAAAGGTTATGCAGTTGTATGCACAAACGAAGGAAACGCAGACCTTGGAGCGATTTTACCGCCACTTCATATTATAAGTGTCGGAATTGAAAAAATAATCCCTAATATGAAAGATTTAGGATTATTTCTTAGAATGCTTGCAAGAAACGCAACCGGTCAGGCAATTACAACCTACTCCACTATTTTTGGCAAAAAAGATAATGGCAAAAGAATAATTATTTTAGTAGATAATGGAAGATTTGAGAGATTAAACACCAAGTTTAAAGAAACTCTAAAATGTATAAGATGCTCAGCCTGCCTTACAACCTGCCCTGTTTTTAGAAGAAGCGGAGGGCATAGCTACCGCTATATAATTCCAGGACCTATTGGCTCTCTTTTAGCACCACTTAAAGACAAAAACGAATATAATGATTTACCTTTTGCCTGCACGCTTTGTGGAAGCTGCGAGATGGTGTGTCCTGTAAAAATTCCTTTTTCAAAACAGCTTCGTGAGATGAGAAAATATGTAACAAATGAAAATATTATGGTTAAAATAGCAGAAAAATCTATGCATTCGGCTACTATGTTTAAGCTATTTAGCAAAATTATAAGACTTACTCCAAAACCTATTTTAGAAAAAACACTAAATCAATGGAGCCAATATAGAGCACTTCCGGCTATACCAAAAGAAAGGTTTATTAAGTAGGAGATGAGAAGATGGGTAAATAAGTGGGAAAAAAAGAAGTGATTAGTGTTAAGTTTTGAGTTATGAGTTTTAAGTTCGAAGTTTAAGTCTATAGATAAGTATTAAATAAATGAACGAACAATTACAAATTTTAGTAAATAAAAGCGTCAAAAAAGTATTTTGTTCGAGCTTGCGAGTTAATGCTTTTTAGCTTTTATGAGCGTTAAAAAATTTGTACTTCTTGTGGAGTGAATTTATTTAATGTTTATTAAAATTTAAAAAGGGGAAAAATGAAAAATAAAATATTAGATAAATTTATAGAAAATCTAAAAAAAGCGGGTGGAGAAATTTTAGATGAAATTCCTGAGAACTGGTACAAAACAAGAGCACTCTTAGGAGTAGCCGAAAACGGGGCTGTATGGGTTGATGAATATAAAAAGAAACTCTTTTTAAGTGAAAATGTAGCAATAATTTTAGATAAAAATTCAATAGTAGAAGATATGACTAAGGCAATGGATTATATAAATTCTCCCGGAGTTTTCATATCAGGTCCTAGCAAAACGGCAGATGTGGAGAGTTTTTTAGTTTATGGAGCCCACGGACCTATAAGAGTTGGAATATACTTGATATAAAAAGAGAATTTAGCTATATTAAAATAAAAAAGGATTAATATGAATAAAAAATTTGAAGAAATGAATATAAAAGAAAAAATAAAAGCTATTGAAGAAGTATTAAAAAAAGATATTATGCCAATGCTTGCGTTTGATGGAGGATATGCAGAAGTTGTGGATGTGAGGGAAAGTAATGGGGAAACTCATATATTTATAAGATACGGAGGAGCTTGTTCAGCGTGCAGTTCAGCCGGAGGTGCTACACTTTTTGCTATTGAAGAGACACTTAGAAAAAGACTTGATACTGACAAAATAAGAGTTTTTCCTGTATAATTTCAAAAAAGGTTTTTTAATGTCCGGAAAATCTCTTAAAATTTTTCTCTTTTTTGCTATTTTAATTAATTTTTATCTTACTTTATCTATTACTCCGCTTTTTAATCTTGATGAAGGTGCATTTAGTGAAGCCACAAGAGAAATGTTTATTAATCACAATTTTATTACAACCTATCTAAACGGAAGCTTACGATTTGATAAGCCCATTTTAATTTATTGGCTTCAGGCTTTATCTACACTTATTTTTGGATTTAATGAATTTGCCCTTAGACTACCAAGTGCCCTGTCCGCAACCTTATGGGCTGGTGGAATATATTTTTTTACGAAAAAAATATTTGATGAAAAAAAGGCAATTTTTGCTGCATTTTTTATGGTAACAGCCCTTCAAATAGGAATTGTTGCAAAAGCGGCTATTGCTGATAGTTTACTTAATATGTTTATCGCTTTTTCTATGTTTAGTCTTTATATTTACCTAAAAGAAAATAAAGAGCGATATTTACTCTTGACTTTTGCATTTATAGGATTTGGATTTTTAACAAAAGGACCTGTAGCTGTTTTAGTCCCTCTTGCTACTTATTTTATCTACTCATTAATCAAAAAAAATTTTAAACAATTCCTAAAAGACACCTTTAATATAAAAGGAATAATAATATTTTTAATAATAGCCCTTCCTTGGTATATTGCCGAATACCATCAAGAAGGAATGAAATTTATTGATGGATTTTTTTTAAAACAAAACTTAAAAAGATTTAATACAAGTTTCGAAGACCATAAAGGTAGTATTTTTTATTACATACCTGTTATTTTAATAGGCTTTTTACCTTGGACTAGCCTATTAATTAAATATTTAGTAAAAATAAAAGAGATAATAAAAAATGATTTTATTTTATTTGGAAGTATTTGGTTTTTCTTTGTATTTATATTTTTCTCATTTTCAGGCACAAAACTTCCTCATTATGTAATTTACGGATATACTCCTGTGTTTATTTTTATGGCGTTAAGTTTCGAAAAAATCAAAAGCGAATTTTTATTCTCCTTACCTTTAATTTTATTTACAATTACTCTTTTAGTTTTACCTTTTTATTTAAGAGATTCTTTAATGCATTTTAAAGATTTTACAAAAATAGCCGTTATTACACTTTTACCTTATTTTAATAAATTTTATTTTGGAATTTTAGGTTTTATTTTGCTTTTATCTTTAATAAATTTCGGTAAAGAAATAAAAGCACTAATTCTTGGATTTAGTATGATTTTTATTTTAAATTATGTAGGATGGATGTACTCAAATGTAAGAGCACTTCCAGTAAAACAAGCCGCAATTTATGTAAAAAAACATCATATAAAAGATGTAGTTATGTATCATTTAAACACACCTTCTTTTGATGTTTATGCAAAAATACTTGTTGAAAAAAGACACCCGAAACCAGGAGACATAGTTCTTACAAAAATTACAACCCTAAAAGAATTTAATTATGAAATTTTATTTAAAAAAGGTGTAATAGCCCTAATAAAAATAAAACCGAAAATAAAAATAAATGAGCCTCTAAACTACATCAAGGACAGAAGACAATGAAAAAGATTCTTATAATAGGAGGAGGACCGGCAGGAGCTACTGCTGCTAGATTTCTGGCCAAGGATTTTGATGTTACTTTAATTCAGGACAGAATATGGGATAAACCTTGCGGAGGTGGAATTAAAAGCAAAATTTTTCATCAGTTTGATATCCCGACAGATACAATAAAACATATTTTAAAGAGTGTAATTATTGAATATAAAAACAAAAAAACAAAAATTGACCTTAAAGATAAGAATCTGGCAATAGTTTTAAGAAGCGAATTTGATAAAACCCTAAGAAATTTAGCCGAGGATAATGAAGCCAAACTAATTTACGGCAAATTTAAAGGCTTTAAAGACAAAAAAGCCGTTATTAACATAAATAACGAAAAAATTTTATTTGATTATGATATTTTAATAGCGGCTGACGGGGTTAATTCTACTGTTAGAAAATCTCTAAATTTAGCACCTGTACCCAAAATAATAACACACTATGCAAGAGTTGAAAATTATCCGGTTAAAACCTGTGAATTTTTCTTTGATAAAAAATTAGGAGGAGATTATTACGCCTGGGCTTTTCCTCACAAAAATAAAACACACATAGGAAGCGTTGGAAATACTTTTAAAAATTTATGTGAATATTTAAATATAGATGTAAAACCAAAAGGTTATTTTATCCCTACATGGGAAGAAAATATAACCATTCAAAAAGATAATATCTATTTTGTAGGAGATGCGGCAGGACAAGTTATGCCACTTAGTTTTGAAGGACTTTATTATGCCATACATTCAGCAAAAATTTTAGCAAATGCCATTAAAAATAATTTAGACTATAAAGGTGAGTGGGATAAAAGATTTTTAAAAGAATTTAAACTTATGAAAAAGCTGGAAAACACAATGAAAAAACCATTTTTAAGAGATTTAATGATAAGAGTACAAAGCATAAAAAAAATACAAAATATAAGCGTAAATATGTGGCTTGGGAAAGGATTAAAATGAAAATATCAGTAGTAGTACCTTTAATGAATGAAGAAGACAATGTTAAATACTTAATTGAAGAAATAGAAAATGCCCTTAAAGATTATGATTACGAACTTGTTTTGGTGGATGATGGAAGCACAGACAATACTATCGAAGAAATTAAAAAACATATGAATGATAAAACAAAATTAGTAATACTCAATAGAAACTACGGGCAAACTTCTGCAATGGCAGCAGGAATTGAAGTAGCAAGTGGAGATGTGATTGTAACGATTGACGGAGATTTGCAAAACGATCCAAGAGACATTCCTATGATGATAGAAAAATTAAATGAAGGTTATGATGTAGTTGCGGGGATAAGAGCAAAAAGACAAGATGAGCCTTTTAGAAAATTTTTAAGTAAAATTGCAAATAAAATAATTAGAAAAGTAACAAATGTCCATATTACAGATTACGGCTGCACTTTAAAAGTATTCAGGAGTGATGTAGCTAAAAACCTGGGACTTTACGGGGAACTTCACAGATTCATCCCGATTCTAGCCAGTATGTATGGGGCAAAAATCACAGAAGTTCCTGTTAGACACCACGAAAGAAAATACGGTCAAAGTAAATATGGCTTTAATAGAACATTTAAAGTTATAAGCGATTTAATGTATCTTGTATTTATGCAAAGATTTGGTCAAAAACCTATGCACTTTTTTGGAACTGTTGGATTTTTAATGTTTAGTTTTGGTGTTTTAATTGATTCTTATCTTTTACTCTTAAAAATTTTTGGAGAAAGTATTGGAAATAGACCGCTTCTAACTCTTGGGACAATGATGATACTTGGAGGTATTCAATTAATTACAACCGGATTTTTAGCAGAAATTATGATTAGAACATATTATGAATCTCAAGGAAAAACACCTTATAAAATAAAAGAAATAATCACGAATGAAAAAAATCAAACTTCTAATTAAAATTCTTTTTATTCTTTTTGCTTTTTATTGGATTTTTCATAAAATTCCTTTAAATGAATTTAAAAATATAACAATAAAAAATCCTCTTTTTTTAATTTTAGCATTTCTTTTTTATAATCTATCTCAAATAATCTCTACAAAAAGAGTTGATACGTACCTAAAAAATATAAATATAAAACTTAAATTCAAATCCCAATTAATTTTATATTATCTTGGAATGTTTTATAACACCATACTCCCGGGAGGCATAGGCGGAGATGCATATAAAGCTTTCAAATATCAAAAAGAGTTTAAGACAGGATACAAAAAAATAGTAAAAGCCCTTTTAATAGACAGACTCTCCGGCCTTTTTGCAATATTTTTGCTTTTGGGAATTTTATCTTTTTTTACATCTATAAAATATGCCCTTTTTTTAACTCTGCTTTTAATAACACCTTTTATTTTTTATTTTGTTCATAAAGTTTTTTTTATAGAATTTAAAACATCCTTTTTAAAAAGTTTTTTTTATTCTCTTATTATCCAAACCCTGCAACTAATCACATTTATTTCTATTTTACTAAGCCTTGGAATAAATTATAAACTTATTGATTTGTCTATTCTTTTTTTTATTTCATCAATTATTAGCGTAATTCCGATAAGTGTAGGAGGAATTGGACTAAGAGAGCTTACTTTTCTTTATGGAAGTGAGTTTATCCATATAAACCCGGCTCCTGTTATAATGGCTGGATTTTTATTTTTTGTAGTTAATTTGCTTTCAAGCTTAATTGGAGGAATCTTTATCTTAAAGGAGAAAAATGTTTAACACACCAATAATTAAGTATGAGGATATTTTAGTAAAACTAGAATATAAAAACCCAGCCGGAAGCATTAAAGATAGACCAGCACTTTTTATGCTAAAAGACGCTTTTTTAAAAGGATATCGTGAAATTGTAGAAGTTACAAGCGGAAACATGGGAATTGCACTTAGCTTTTATGCAAATAAATTCAATATAAAACCTACAATTTTTATGCCAAAAAGCTATTCTGTTGAGAGACAAAAACTTTTAAGGGCATATGGGGCTAATCTTATTTTAACTGAGGGAAATATAAACGACGCTATAAATGAGGCAAAAGAGTATATCAAAAAAAACAACACCTATTTTACCAATCAGTTTGATAATCCGCTAAACGCCCTCTCACACGAACAAACAACTGCCCTTGAAATTATAAATCAGGCCACCTTTAAAACATTTGTTACAAGTATAGGAAGCGGGGGAACATTAATGGGAATTGCAAAAGTTTTAAAACCGCTCGGAGTTAAAATTGTAGCGGTTGAGCCAAAAAATTCCCCTGTAAATTACAATAAAATTTATAATAAAAATTTGCCTATAAAACCTCATAAAATCCAAGGCACGGGAGCTGGATTTATACCTAAAAATATTGATTTAAATTTAATTGACGAAGTTGTTTTAATAGATGAAAATGAAGCTATTGAATTTATGAAAATCTTACCTAAAAAAGGAATTACAGGAGGAATCAGCACAGCAGCGAATATAATAGCGGCAAAAAATTATAAAAACTCGCTAACCATAGCACCTGACGGGATTGAGAAATATTTAAGTATCCTTTAAATGATGCTCTTTTTTCATTTGATACATTCTCATATCTGCCAATTCTATTAATTGATGTATATTTTTAGCCTCGGGACTCAAAGCTATTCCAAAAGAGATAGATAAATTATA
>JALUWM010000103.1 GCA_027019465.1 Campylobacterales bacterium | reverse complement strand
TGATTATAACTGTCTTGAAGCGGTAGAACACTTAGATACAAACTATCTTCAAGAATGTGAAGCCTGCGGTAAAATAGGAATAACAGGAATGATTCTAGCGGCAAATGAAATAAATTTAACACCGTTTATTGTGGATTACCGCACAAGTGCAGATGTAAGCGGAGATAAATCTCAGGTAGTAAGTTATATGAGTGCTGTTTTTATATAGATAATTTTTCATCTCTCTTCGTTTTTTATAAGACCGTGAGATCTTTCATAATTCCGTATCAGGTTAATTGAATTATATCGTAGATTTAAATGCTCATCTAATTTTTCCTTAAAGAAAATTGCGAATTCATCATTTCTTAAATAATAAACATTATAATTTTATCTTTACCAGTAAATTTATAGCTTCTTGTAAAATTTGTGTATTATTAAAAGCTGCAATTATTACAATCTTTTTGCAGATTTTATTTTTTATTTCTCTTATTTTTTTGAAAGTTCAAACCCATTCATCTTAGGCATTATTATATATGTAAAGAGAATATCAAACTTTTCTCTTTCATAAATTTTTAAGCCTTCAATTTCGTTATTTTCTATTTTTATATTATTAAAAAAGAATTTAAATAAATCAAGTATTTGAGTTTAAACTATTTAATGTCTTCATTTATTTATTCTTATTTACTTTCTTTATAATTATCCGTTATTTTTAATTGATTTAATTATCTTATTTGCTTTTGCCATATCAATATCGCCTCTTGCTTTAAGCCTTTTCATAATTTCACCCATATTTATTGAGCCTGTTTCTTGTATAATATCTTCAATAATTTTTTTTGTTTCTTCTTCACTTAACATTTTTGGTAAAAATTCTTCATATATTTTAAGTTCTTCTTTTGCTTCTTCCATTCCTGCATCAATAGATTCTTTTGTCATTTTAGCCAGTTTTTTAGCAGCCTCTAAAATATGAGTTTCTTTTACTTCTTCACCATTTTGTTTTGCTGCTTTTTGAGCTGCATCTACAAGCATCATTAAAGCATTTGCTTTTATTTTATCTTCTTTTTTGGCTTTCATCATCTGTTTTTTTAAATCAATTATTGTCATTTTAACTCCTTTATTTTATTTACCTACACAAAAACTGCCGAACATTTTTTCAAGCATTTCGTCATATTCAAAACTTTTTGTAATAGAGCCTATCTCTTTTATTGCATTTTGAATATGATAACTAAAAAGTTCAAGCTCTCCTGTTGATAAAAACTCTTCTGAAAATTCTATCTCTTTTAGAGCATTTTCTACCGCATTTACCTGTCTTGTGGAAATTAACACATAATCTTCCTCACTTGAATAATTATCGAGTAATTCTTCCAATGTTTTAGTTAAAGGTGTTATATCTTCTTTTGCACTTATTTTAATAACTTCAAAATCCTTAAATTTATCTAAATCAATATTTATTCCCTTATCAACTTTATTAATAACAACTATAATATCTTTATCCTGATTTTTGATAAGCTCTAAAATTTCTTCATCTTCCATGTCAAAAGAAGCCCCGTCAAAAACAGCCAAAACAATATCACTTTTTTCCACTGCTTCGCGGCTTTTAGTAACACCTATTTTTTCTATTTCATCTTTTGCTTCTCTAATTCCTGCCGTATCAACTATTCTTATTAAATGAGAGCCTATTTGAATGTCTTCTTCTATCGTGTCTCTTGTAGTTCCTGCTATATCACTTACTATTGCCCTGTTTGTATTTAAAAATGCATTCAAAATAGAACTTTTACCAACATTAGGTTTTCCTACAATGGAAATTTTATATCCGCTAAGCATTCCTTCTCTTCTTTTAGAGGCTTCCAGTGTTTTTGTAAGAAGTTTTTTTAGATTTTCAAGTCTATCTAAAATATCTTTATTCATCGTTTCAGGCAAATCTTCTTCTGCATAATCAATAAAAACCTCACTGTAAGCCATAATTTCTATTAATTTATTTCTAACTTCATCTACAAATTTACTAAGCTCCCCTTCAAGCTGTCTAGATAAAAGTTTAGCACCTTCACTAGAGCGGGTTTCTATAAGTTTTGCTATAGCTTCTGCCTGAGAAGCGTCTATCTTTCCGTTTAAAAATGCCCTTTTGCTAAATTCCCCGGGGGCTGCAGGTTTTACGCCGTATTTAAAAAGTGTATCAAGAATAATTTTAGAAACAGCATAACCGCCGTGACACTGAAATTCAACAACATCTTCACCTGTAAAAGAATTAGGACTTTTGAAATAAATAACAAGAGCTATATCAATAAGTGAATTTTCATAATCATAAATTTTACTAAGTGTAGCATGTCTTGGTATAAGAATTTTTTTTGTTAGTTTTTTTGCAATTTCTAAGCTCTCTTTTCCTGAAACCCGGACAATGGAAATGGCACCGACACCCTTAGGCGTCGCTATTGCCGCTATTGTGTTCATACTTTTCTCCAACTATAATATATTTTTCACCGTTTTTTTCTTTTATTCCAACATATTTATCAGGCAGTTTTTCCCTTAAAATTTCAAGAGCCAAAAATGCTAAAATTCCATCAAATGCCCTTGTTCTACCATAACCTCTTGGTTTTATTTTTTCTTCTACAAAAAAATCAAGATAATCTTTTAACTTTTCTTTTTGTGCTTTTAAAAATTCTGCTATTTCAAGTCTAACTTTAAATCCATATTTTTGATGTATCCAGTTATAAAGCATATAATTTAACGCATTATATCTGTAACCTTCTTTTCCTATCAAAAGAGCTGCATCTTCACCATCTATTTTTACAAAGATAGTTTCTTCATTATATTTTGAAACTTCACTAATTTCTACATTAAAACAAGACTTTTTAAAAAGATTTATTAATTCTTTTTTTATAATTTTTGTTAATTTCTCTATATTAATATAATCATCAACTTCAATAATAGCATTTTTGGCAAACAATCCAAAAAGACCTTTAGAAGGATTTTGGATTATTTTAGCATTAACTTCCGTAACAGAACAATTAAGATATTCAGCAGCTTTTGAATAAGCTTCATCAAGTGTTTTTGATTCTATTTTCACTTTTTAACCTTTTTTGCAGCCATTACTCTATTGATAAACCATTGTTGTGCAATTGAAAGAATATTATTTGTTGTCCAATAAAGCACAAGACCTGCTGGGAATGTTGCCATCATAAATGTAAATATTAAAGGTAAAAATTTAAATATTTTTTCTTGCATTTTATCCTGAAAATTACTAGGGGTCAATCTTTGGTGAAAATACATACTAACACCCATTAAAACAGGTAAAATAAAATAAGGATCCATTGAACTTAAATCATGTATCCATAAAAATGATGCACCTTTTAGCTCAATTGAATATAAAAGCAATTTATAAATTCCATAAAATATAGGAATTTGAAGAACTAAAGGCAGACATCCTCCTAGAGGATTTGCCCCGTGTTCTTTATAAAGTTTCATCATATGCATTTGAAGCTTTTGAGGGTCTTTTTTATATTTAAGCTGAATCTCTTTCATTTTAGGAGCAAGTTCTTTTAGTTTATACATACTTACCATTCCCTTATATGTAAGAGGGAATAAAATAAGTCTGACAATAACAACCAAAAGAATAATTGCAACTCCCCAGTTTATTACTATTTTATGTAAAAAATCAAGAAGTAAAAACAGTTTTCTTGCAAAAAAAGTTCCAACTCCATATTGAACTACATCAACTAAAGCAGGATTAATAGCTCTTAAAGTATCAACATATTTAGGACCTATATAACCTGTAAGATTTAGATTTGAATTAGCAACAATATATAAAACTGGATTTTGTTCATTATCAGGGGATATCATCACCTCAAAAGGCTTTTTACTAAAAAACAGAGTTGTATAATATCTGTCAAATCCTGCTGCAACAATAGCATTTTTAACAGTTTTTTGTTCCGCATCGCCGTCTTTTATAACATCAAGTGTATCATCTGCTTTTTCTATAAGTGAACCATGGACTGTAAGATGATCAACTGCAACACTTGGTCTGTAACCAGGAGATAAAAAATATTTTGTCTTTTTTGAAAGTTCCACTTTCACATCATATCTTCCATTTGGATAAAATGTAATAATTTTTTTAACTATTTCTCCATTTAAATTTTGAGTAAGAATAAAAGTCTTTTTATTTCCATTTAAAACGACATCTGTTTTATTGGCACTGTAAGGAATCTTGAAAGCTTCAGAATTTAATTTTTGATTATTAAATCTTATTTCAAGAGGTTTTGGCAGTTTATCAGATACCAGATTAATATCCTTATCTTTTTTTTCAAATTTTTTTTGTTTTAAAATAAAAGAGCTAATTCTTCCAAATTCATCTATTTTAGCTTCAAAATCTTTTGCCCTAACTATTACAAGTGTTTTTGAATTTAGTATACTTTTATTAATTTTTGTTTTTTCTTTTTTAACTGTTTGCATTGTCTTATTTTGTTCCATAACTGTTTTAGCAGCTGCTTTTTGTTTTGGTTGAAGCACAAAATAATCATATGCAATAAAAAATATAAAAGATATTACCGTAGCTATTATTATTCTTTTCATCTGTGAATTATTTTTCATATTTAGCCTTTATAACTATAAATTTATTATTTTCCTTTGGAACAAGCCAATAAACTATTTTCTTTTTTATCCCAAATTTTGGATTTATATTTTTTTTTATAACAGGATAATCAATCCCGCCTCTAAAAAGTTGATTGCATCTTAATATCCTAAAAAATGACTTAAAAAAAGCCTTAAAAGCATTGTCACATTCAATCTCCCACACAGCATATTCACTACATGTAGGATAATATCTACAATTTTGTCCAAGCATAGGACTTATAAAATATTGATAAAACCTAACAGGTTTTTTTAATAATTTTTTTAAAATCATTTTCTATTTTTTCAAAATTTGTTTCAGAAATATCATTTTTTACAATAACAACATATTTCCCGGATTGTATATGTTTGCTGAAAAGATGCCTTATTCTTCTTTTAATCTTATTTCTGACTACAGCCTTTTTTGAAATTTTTTTTGACACCACAACTGCAAAATTTAATTTTTCAAAAGGAAGAAAAAAAACAATAAAATAAAATGTATAAAATTTTTTTCCTTTTGAATATAAATATTTTATATCTTTAGTATTTAAACCGCTAATCTTTTTCTACCTTTTGCTCTTCTTCTTGCAAGCACTTTTCTTCCATTTTTAGTTTTAAGTCTAGCTCTGAATCCATATTTTCTTTGTCTTCTGACCTTACTTGGTTGATATGTTCTTTTCATTAACTCTCCTTTGATGTTTTAAGTTTGGAATTTTACCAAAACTAATCAATATAATCCAAGCTTTCCGTCTTTTCTTCTGTAAATTACTCTTTTTTCACCTTCCATATCTCTAAAAACCATGAAATAAAGGCCTGATTTTTTATATTCTTCTTTTGCTTCTTCTATACTTAAAGGTTTTTCTATATCAAGAGGCATCTCAATTATTTCATCTTCTTCTTCTCCAACCAAAAGTTCTTCAAATCTGTCTTTATTTACATAATGGTCTGTAATTCTGTCATGATATCTTCTAAGAAGCTTTTCAAGTTTATCTTTTGCAAAATCCAAAGCTGCATACATATCTTTATCCCTGCTGTGAACTACAGCAGTCCCTTTTTCAGGTATATTCATAATAATTTCAACATTAAAAAAATCTCTTTTATCTTTTTCAATAGTTACAACCGAATGTAAAATTCCAAGGTTATATTTTTCAACCTCATCTACCACTTTTCTTACATGATTTTTAATAGCTTCAGTAAGTTCTAAATTTCTTCCTACTACTGTTGTATTCATAATACTCCTTTTTTTTATAAATTTTAATATATATTACGGCATTTGTAAAGTAACTTTTACTTTTCTTAGAGGATAATTCGGTAATTTAGAAGTAACAGTGACATAAACAAGCACAGTGCCATTACTATCCTGCGTTTTTATGGCTGAGCAATTAGCATCTGTGCTAGAACAATTTGTCAAAAAATAATGAAATTTTATATTTGAATTAAAAAACGGATAACTGAGATTTATTTCATTTATTAATCCATTTTTAAAATTATGCCCATGAAGAGCTAAAATGGCATATGCAGTGGAACTTTTAAGAGCTAAATCAGCCTTGGTATCTAAAAAAAGATTCGAGGAATGATGAGCGCTTGATGCGCTAAAAGATATAACCATAGCCCCAATAAAAGCCATAATCATTAAAAAGATTATACTAAGAAGAAGTGAAAAACCTTTTTTCAAAATACAACCTTTTCTTTACATATTGTAAGTTTTTGATTATTCCCCACATCTACTTTAGGGTCTTGCATACATAAATATATTCTCATCATTCCTCCGTCTTGTCTAAACTTAAATTGAACTACATGGATAGCTAAAAGTGAACTATTTCCATCTGTATAATTTTCATCCTTCCAAGGATAATAATTTTGTATAAATGTCAAATTATAATCATTTGTAGCGGCATTATAAACAGGAACTATCGCATCGGCACCTTTTACTATAAAAAAGCCTTCATAAACTGTTGTATCGTTTGTATCGTCTATTGTTTTTACTCTTATAGTTGCATTGTTTAAAGTAGTATTAATATCATCTTTAATTATTGCAAAAACCTTTTGGGCTTTATTATCTGGATACATTGTTTTATACCATCCGTAAGAATGATTAATATCATTAAAAGCCCCTCTTCCGTCAGCTCCACTGAAAATAAGCACACTTAAATTACTTTCAAAAACATTTTTATACCCATTTATTCCCCAAGCCTCAGTCCAATTTCCATCAATTTGTTTAATAATACTCATATTTGAATAAGGAATTGTAATATTATAATCATCATTTGCATTTCTTTGTGTCTTTTTCAAATCTACAAAACCGCTCCATCCAGGCACTATCCTTTTTAAACTGCTACTCCATTCACCTCTTCTTGAATAAATATCTTTAGCGAGCCATTCAATTACAGGATATTTATATGCATTATTTTCAGTTAAATCCTGTATAGAAATAAAACCTTTAACATCTCCATTTTCACAGCCATTATTTGTAGCATTACACTCAGTTGCAATAACACTGTTTGGTATTCTATTTTCTAATTTAGCAGCTATTTTATTAATAACCAAATCTTCTTCAAAAACAAGTCTATTCTCAGCTTTAGAAATAACATAATTTTTAGAAACTTTTAATAAAATTTCAACGGCAATAGTTGCTAAAATACCCATAATAATAAGAACCAGAATAAGTTCTATTAAAGTAAATGATTTTTTCATTGTGTTATATCATCCAATGATAAAAATTTACTTGCCCCTATATTCATAGCCGGATATGAAAGATTTATTTCATTTGAACCCTGTTTCACACTTACTGTTATAAGTTTTATATTTGTAAGATTAGCAGGTGAATTATAATCAAAAGTAAAATTAAAATCATCCTTATTATAATCTGCATTATCATCAATATATTTAACATGCACAACCAATGTAAGCCTCCCAAAACTTGTAAGAGTTTCATTAAAATCATTATAATCATCTATATCATTATAAGTAGCCTCATCACCTTTTATTTCTCCTTTATCTATACCTATATGAGAAACAGTTAAATTACTTCCGCTTCTAAATTCATTATTATTCATTTGATATTTACCTATTGTATTATATTCATTATTTGAATATTTATGTATTAAAAGATCACTATCTCCCTTAGTAGCATTCAATTCCTTATAATAATTATCTCCAATTGTATTGTTTTGATCAAAATATAAAGAATTTATAAGATTAAGCAATGAAAATTCCTGATAAAAAATTTCCTCTCTTGCCGTATTTTTACTACTTTTAACAGTTGTTTGTAAGATAATAGGAAAAGTTGTAGCTACTATTCCTATTACAATCAAAGAAACTAAAATTTCTATTAAACTAAAAGATTTAGATGTTTTTGGATTTTTCATATGTTTTTATAATACTTTCCATCATTTTTCCTCTAATCCCTTCTTTTTCAAGATTATAAACTCCACTAGCCGTTGTACCTTTTGGAGACATTACGCTGTTTTTAATATCGGAAAAATTCTCTTTTAATGCTGAAAAACTTTTAAAAAGCCCATGTGTTAGCTCTTCACTCACATCTCTTTTAAGTCCCGTATAAACTCCACCATCACTTATAGCCTCTGCAATAAGAGCCAAAAATGCAGGACCGCTTCCGATAATAGCCGTTGCCATATCTATTTCATCATCGTCTTTTACCCAAATCACTTCCCCTATTTTACTAAGAATTTCATAAGCCACTTTTTTTGCTGCTTCATCTCCTGTAACTGCCGTAGTAGAAGCCTGATATTTAGCTCCGACATTTGGCATAGCCCTAATATAAGCTTTTGATTTTATTCTTTTTTCAAGTTCCACTAAACTTTTTCCCGCTAAAATAGAGATTAAAACACTAGCTTCACCTTTTATTCTCATAGAAATTTCTTGAAGTGCATAAGGTTTTACGGCAAGTATAACAGTCTTTCCTGTAATATCATAATCATCTATTAACGCATATTCACATCCAAGCTCATTTGAAAGAGCTTTCATTTTTTCTTCATTTCTGCCAACAATCTCAACATTTTCCATTTCCCATTTTCCATTTTTCATTCCATAAAGAATAGCTTTTGCCATAGAACCATAGCCTATGATATTAAGCTTCATTTTTTTCACCTATAAAATCTTTAAGAGGTCTTGCCAGGGAATAATTATATTTATCCAAAACAATCTGGCTTAAAAATTTATCTTTTGTATTAAAGACAACCGGTGCTGCAAAATTTACGGTTGAATTTAAAAAAGGCTCATTTATTGTCAAAATATTTAAAACAAAAACATTTTCTTTATTTAATTTCATTTTTTTAGCAAAATCATCATTAATACTAAAATCATAATCATTTCTTAAAATAAAAGGATTAATAAGTGTAAATTCAATATTTTTACCTTTTAATTTATAAAAAACCTCATCAATTTGTCCTAATTCATAATATTTTTCATCTTCAAACCCTAAAATCGGAAAAATAACTTCATATCTCATAAATCCCCTTTTTGCTTTTTATAATTATAGTATAATTACGCAAAAAAAGGATAGAAGTGAGAGAATATAATCCAAAAGATTTTGAAAAAAAAACATATAATTTATGGGAAAATAATAAA
>JALUWM010000102.1 GCA_027019465.1 Campylobacterales bacterium | reverse complement strand
AGGTTTTATCCTGTTTCTCAAAGATTAATTTATAAGTCATTAATTAATCCCAATTAATTTCATCAAAAGTTACATAATTTTCAGGATGTTTTTTGTAATTTTTATAAGCGTTTTTTGCAATTTCATAATCAGGGTCTCCAGGTAATAGGGGTTCTATTTGCATATTTAAATCTAACTCTTTTTTTTCAAGAGTTTTTTTAAGCAAAAAATTAAGACCATCACTTAAACTAAGTCCATATTGTTTAAAAAATTCTTTTGCCTGGTCTTTTAAATTTTTATCCAAATAAACATTGGTTCTAACTTTATCAAAAGTCATTTTACACCTTTTTTAACACAATTATAACACAATTATTGTGTTATATAGTAGAATATAATAATTAATTTCCAAAATCAATCAATTAAAGCCGTTTTAAGCGATTTTTTCTTTTTTGAATACAAATATACCTAAAACACCCTTTTCGTGCATTAGAACGCACGGAAGACATCAAAAAAGACTATATTTTAGTTTTTATTTTCTTATTCCAAAATCTTTTGTAAAAAATAGACAAAAAAAAGAAACTTAAATCAAAACGATTGGAATAAATTAAAAAGTTATCTTTAAAAAGCGTTTTAAAGGGTTTAGAGAAAGAGAAAGTTATTTCAAAAGGGTTTATATACCCAAAGAGTAAAAAATCGCTCACATTCCCTTAGAAGATATATTAAAAAAATAAACTTAAACGAAAAATAAAATCTAAAATCAAAGAAGATTGGAAAAAAGTTATATTATCCCCCTGTTGTCAGGGGGAATAAAAGTGGATCACCTAAGGTATTTTTCTTAATTTTCTCTTTTTTTTCTTTTTCTCACGCGCGCGTGCGCGCTTATAATGTCTATATAATATCTTGTAATATGTAATATGTAGGAGTGAGAAAAGCTCGAAATTTAGGGGTTTGTGGAGTTTAACTATGATAAAAGTGGGGTGAACTATGATAAAAGTGGGGTGAACTATGATAAAAGTGGGGTGTGAACTATGATAAAAGTGGGGTGAACTATGATAAAAGTGGGGTAAAGTATGATAAATAATCATGATATATCTTGATATATTATCATAATTATTTTACAATTACATAAAAAAAGGCTATTAAATGGCTAAAATAATAAAAGCAAATGGAGATTTAGAAGTTAAAAAAAGCGAAGCTATTGTAAAAGCGAGATATAAATTAAGTCCTTTGGCTATTAAGTTTATAAGTGTGGTTATTAGTAATTTAAAAAGAAGTGATGATATAAATGAAGAGTATGCAGTAAAAGTAAAAAATTTTAAAGAACTTACAGGGCAAAAAACTAAAAGAATTTATGAACTTATTGATGAAGCGTTAGATAATTTGCTTAAAAATCCTCTTACAATACCACTTGGAGATGAAAAGAATTCTATTTTAAAAGCAAATTGGGTTAGTGGTGCTATTTATAATGAGGGAGAAGTTAGATTTATGATTTATCCTAAGTTAAGACCTTTTTTACTTGAAGTAAAAGAAAAATATCTTAAATACAGACTTGAAAATATCTTATCTTTAAGAAGCAA
>JALUWM010000101.1 GCA_027019465.1 Campylobacterales bacterium | reverse complement strand
AAATTTATAATAAAGATTTGTGAAATGAATTTAGAAAAACTATTTATTGTGGATGCAAATTTAATTGAAAACAAGTAGATAAATTATCTTGCTGATTATCAACTAAGTGATATAAAACAAGAAGTGAGAGAATAGAACGGGAACATGTCGTTCCTGCTGAAAATTTTGGAAGAGCTTTTAAATCTTGGAGAGAATGAAATGAAAACTGTAAATATTATTCTAAAACTAAATGAAAATATATAACTTATAAAGGTAGAAAATGTGCTGAGAAAATATCTCCTTTATTTAATTTAATGGAAGCAGATTTATATAATCTCTTTCCTGCTGATGGTGCTTTAAATGCTTATAGGTCTAATTATCAAATTGCAGAGATACCATGAGAACAAAGAAAATTTGGTAAATGTGATTTTGAAATATCTAATAGAAAAGTAGAACCACCACAAGATAAGAAAGGTGATGTTGCAAGAGTGTATATGTATATGCAGACTGTTTATTGAAAAAATAAATGACTTAAAATAATATCTGAAAAAAATAGAAAACTTATAGAAGCTTGGAATAAAATGGATCCAATTGATAAACAAGAATGTATTGTATATTTTACCAAAAAAAAGTATCAAAAGAATATTAATCCAATATTGGATAAGACCTGTCAAAAGATGATAAATAAATAATTTAAAATTTAAAAAAATAATTGAAAGTATGGAGATAAAAGAAAATAGAGTTTTTTTAAGTAATGAAGATTTAAAAATATTATTTAAACAGTTTAATATAACTAATGATAATAAACATTTATATTTAGTGAATTTTAAAAAAAATAACTGAAATAAAATAAATAATAAGCAATATGATTTTGCTATCATTGATTTGACAAATGCAAAAACTTATGGTGTTATCTCAAGTGACATCCTCCCCCTGCTAAAGCAGGGGGCTTCCTGGCTCTTTCTTGAAGCTAAATAGCTTCAAGCCTTTCGAGTGATAGCTAGAAGGCATAAAACAACTAAATAGCTAGCATATAATATATGCCAACTATTAATCTGTCCTTCCCCGCCAGAGCACTCTCCCCAGGCTTAACTTCGACACAGTCCGTATCTAGGTTTTTTATACTGGTTGTACTCCAGTATATTTTTTTATTTAAGATTAGTTAGCCTTATATATGGATTAGGTTTAAGTATATGGTTATATATTATATCTCGTTCAACATCTGGTCTATCATATATCTTGGACATATCAGCCCATCCAAACTTCATCATATTTAATGAAGCATTAACATCTCTGTTGTTTTTATATCAACATACATCGCATATATACCTTCTATCTTTAAGTCTTAACTTCTTCTTGGCACCACAATTAAAACAAGTCTGTGAAGTAGCATCATACCTATCAACAACTATAAGTGTCGCTAAATTGTTTTTCAATAAAGCAATTATTCCACCTATACCTGTTGATTGCACTTTACCACTCATACCTTGCTTACTATTATGATGCCAAGCCTTTACATTCTCATCTTGTATATACACTCATCCAAACAACTTAAACATAGCTAGTACTCTATGTTTAATATCTTTCTTCTTGTTCA
>JALUWM010000100.1 GCA_027019465.1 Campylobacterales bacterium | reverse complement strand
CTCGCCTTTCATTTCAAGCCTTTAAATCTTTTTAATTTTGCAAACAATTTCTGTTCCAAAAATTCCCTTTACTTCTACCTTCTTTTATCCCTTTCTCGAACGGGCTTAGTAATACTTTAAAATTTAGATACTGACTAAATAACAAAAAAGTAAAAATATAACAGCGTTGCGTAATTTAACGAAATTTTTGCGTTAAAGAAATTGCACCTACCCCGAAGGGGGCGCTTGCCGTTTGCAATTTTTAGCAAAATTTGAGTGTTGCTTTAGCAAAATGAAGTACGGAGCTGTTATGTTTTTATCTTTGTAGTTTTTTAATTATCTATCATTTAGTCAGTACCCTTTAAAATTTAATACTTTTTGAAATATTAAAAAAAAGAAGTTATAAAGAGAGTTTAACTTCTGTTTTATTAACGTTTATGAATGTCTCTTCCGGTGTGTTTCCACAAGCTACATTGATAAGCTGAGTAACCTGTAAAATCGGCTCTTCCTGACCATCCATTGCTTTATGACATAATGGACATGGAGTTGCAACTATATCAGCCCCCGCTTCTTTTGCACCCTCAAGCGGTTTAATCGCTAGTCTTTCTTTTTGCTTAGGATTTGTAAATCCTGCGTGATGCCCACAACAGGTATTTTCATTTTGATACCCCTCTATAATTTCAACTCCTAAAGGCTCTAAAATTTCTCTTAAAATTGTCGGGTCTTCTGGGTCATCTACCGCCACTTCATTTGGAGCTAATACATGACATCCGTAATATGGAGCTATTTTAACTCCACTAATTTGTCTTTTAATTCTTTTTTTATATTCATCAAGTCCTATGAAATCCCTGATTAAATTTAACGTATGATAAATTTTAGCTTCACCTTTATACTCAAGTCCTTCTTCAGCTAAAATTTTATTAACAGCCTCTTTTAGCTCAGGGTCAGAATCAAGAGCTAATTTCGTTTTTGCAATAATCATATAACAAGTATTACAAGGAGTATATAAATCAACTCCTTCTTTTTCCGCTAATGCTATATTTCTAGCATTAAGCCCATAAACCACTTTTTTGTTTGTATCATCAATAACACCGCCTCCACAACAAGCGGCCCTTTCTAGTAAAATACCGTCTAATCCCATATTTTCTAAAAATTTTGTTGTAATATCATAATTGTGAATATCTGCACCTTGAAAACAACATCCAGGATAAATTCCTATTTTTTTCATTATATTTCCTTTTCAAGTTTTTTAATAAATTTTTGGAATTGTTCAATTCCATCAAAAGGTTTAGGTCCAAATTCATCTTCTGGAATTCCTCTTTCTTTAAATTCTTTTTCAAGATTTTCTTTAATTTTGTCACCTTTTTCATTATCCAAGGCAACTTTTGCTAAATTAAATTTATCAATTTGTCCTGTTGCATATACACTTTCAAACCAGAATTTAGCTCTTCTTGTCGCAACATTATCTTCTCCTATATCTTTTGCAACTCTTCTAAGTTCAAGTATATCTTCACAAGAAGCAATCCCTTTAGGACATGCAGCAAAACACATTTGACATTGCACACAATCCCAAATTCCGTTATCTTCTGCAAGTTTAACTCTTTCTTTTACATCCATTCCGTCTCTTGTGTCCATAAGAAATCTAAATACTTTTGTTAATTGAAAAGGCCCTAAATATTCAGGATTTCCCTCAATTGCATTACATTGACCATAGCACGCCATACACAAAATACAGTCTGTTTGTTTATCATATCTGGCAAACTCTTCAGGCATTACGAGTGATTCAACTTTTGTATTATCAGGCACAACTTTTGGATCTGGCTCTAAGTAAGGCTTAATTTTTTTAAGCTTGTCAAATGCCGGTTCCTGATCTACTACAAGGTCTCTAACTGGTTTTAAAGTTTTTAGAGGTTCAATTTTAATAACACCTCTTTTAATTTTATCTTTTGCCTGAATTTTACAAGCAAGCCCTGCTCTATTGTTAATAACCATAGCACAGCTTCCGCATATTGCACTTCTACAAAATGCCCTAAAAGTTAGAGTAGAATCAATTTTATCTTTTATATACATTAAAAGTTCAAGCACAGTTAAAGAATCTTCAACTTCCACATCAAAATCTTGCCAATAACTTCTGTCTTCTTCAGGATTATATCTTTTGATTTTAACAGTATATTTTATTTTTTCCATCCTAAAATCCTTTTGATTATTTTATCATCTTTTTTTTAATTTAAGATAAATTTTATCTTTTATTACTTTTTCTTATAGTTTTTTAATAATTTTGTTATAATTTCATCCTCTCCCGATAGCTCAGCAGGATAGAGCGTCGGATTCCTAATCCGAAGGTCGTGGGTTCAAATCCCGCTCGGGAGACCATATTTTTAATACTTACGCTCAGCCGGCTCATATAATCCTAACTGAACTTCACCTTTTGCATAATTAAAGCTTCCATCATCGTTTCTTGTAATAACTGAATGATAAAGGAAATTTTCATCATCTCTTTTTTCATAATCATCTCTAAAAAATGTTCCGCGGGATTCTTTTCTTTGAAGTGAAGCATAAGCCAAAACATCTGCAATTTCTAGTAAATTAAAAAATTCTAATGTTGATTGTAAATCAAGATTAAATACTTTTGATTTATCTTCAACTCCAAGGTTTTTATGGGCTCTATTTATTAAATCTTTTAATTTCGCATAACCTTCTTGCATTTCTTCTTCATTTTTAAATACACCAAAATGCTTAAACATAATTTCTCCAAGTTCATTTCTCATATCTCCAAGAGTTTCTTTAGATTCTCTATTCATAAGCTCTTTTATAAACTTAATTTCTTCTTCTTTTTTGCCTTCTCCGCCCTCAGCAAAATCAGTGCTCTCAGCATATCTTACAGCCTCTTTTCCTGCAACATTACCAAATACGACAATATCAAGAAGACTATTTCCTCCAAGTCTGTTTGCTCCATGAACACTTACACATTGAGCTTCACCTGCTGCATAGATACCTTCCATAGGAGTTTCACATTTTACATTTGTATCAATTCCTCCCATTGCATAGTGAGCTGTAGGTTTAATAGGAATAGGCTCTTTAATAGGGTCAATTCCTTCAAAATCGATAGCAAGCTCTCTAATTTGAGGAAGTCTTGATTTTATTTTTTCAGCTCCTAAATGTGTTAAATCAAGCTGAACATATTCTCTTCCCTCATCATCATTAAATCCTCTGCCTTCTCTTATTTCAGTCATAATACTTCTACTAACCAAATCTCTAGGACCTAGTTCCATTTTGCCAGGTGCATATCTGCTCATAAATCTTTCACCCTCATTATTTAAAAGATGGCCACCTTCTCCTCTTGCCGCTTCTGTAACCAAAATAGCAGATTTTCTAAGACCTGTCGGGTGAAATTGTAAAAATTCCATATCTTTTACAGGAAGCCCCGCTCTAAGAGTTGCAGCTGTTCCATCTCCTGTACAACCTAAGGCATTTGAAGTATATCCCCAATAAATTCTGCTGTGTCCTCCTGTTGCCAAAATTACGGCTTTTGTTTTAATAAGTTCCACTTCCCCAGTTGCAATATTAATAGCAGTTACTCCTACTAATCTTTTTCCATTATGAACAATATTTAACATAAACCATTCATTTAAGAAATTTACACCCTCTTTTATACATTGTTCAAATAGAGTATGAAGCATAACATGCCCCATTTTATCAGCACTGTAACAGGTTCTATCTTTACTGGCTCCACCAAAAGGTCTTTGGGCTATTTTCCCATTATTTAGTCTAGAAAAAGGAACTCCCATATGCTCCATTGCCCTAATAATTTTTGGAGCTTCATAACACATATATTTTACAGCTTCTTGGTCTGCTAAATAATCACTACCTTTAATAGTATCAAATGTATGAAGTTCTTCATTGTCTGTAGGGTCAACATTTGCTAAAGCCCCGTTAATTCCACCTTGAGCCGCTCCTGTGTGAGAACGGGTTGGATAAACTTTACTCAAAACCGCAATATTTAAATCTTTGTTTTCTTTTACTGCACTAAGTGCCGCATAAAGTCCTGCACCACCTGCACCGACTATTAATACATCTATTTTCATATTTCCCCTTTAATAGTATTTGTTTAAATTATAACAAAAGAAAAAAAAGAAATTATTTATAAGTTAAACTTATATTAAAGCATTATTGAAATTGTTACTTTTAGTTACTAAAAAGAGTAGTTTTATAATAAAGATTTAAAAGAAGCTTTTGTATCTGAAGTTTTAAAATTGCAATATTAATACCATTGGTTTTTTTGGTATTTTCCAAAGTTTCCAAATCGTCTATAGTTGCATTTCCAGCTTTTATAGAATCTTTTGTAGTGGCAATTAATTCATTATAAAGTTTAATATTCTGTTGATATATTTTTATTTTATTTTGAATATATTTTATCTGTTTTAGAGTATTTGTAAAACTATTTTTAAGCTCTCTTTTTTTTTGAAGAATATCCAGTTTAGAATTTAAATAATTGATTTTAGCTTTTTGTATTTTTTCTCCTGCTGTAAAATCCAAAGGAAAAGAAATACCCATACCTACAGAATAAAAATTATTTGTATTGTTTTGAAATTGAAAAGTATTTTTAGAATACATAGTTTTTTGATAATTATAAGAAGCATTTACAAAAACAGTAAAAAGAGTGTTGCCAAGTTGCATTTTATAAAGGTCATTATTTACTTTACTTTGTTTTTTAAGGGCATTTAATTCAATATTATTTTGAATATATTTATTTAAAGAAATAATCTTAAAAAGATTTATATTGACATTTTTTATATTCATATCTGAAATATTTTTAAAAGCATATTTTAAATTAATAGAGTTAATTTCTAAATCCTGCATAGAAAGTTTTAAAGAATTAAGATATATTATTGCATTATTTAAAAAACTCAAATCTAAAGTTCCATTTTGATACTGCTCTTTTTTATTTTTTACATCTATTTTGGCATTAGCTATATTCAGTTTCAAAAGTTCTTCATTGAGCCTATTTATTTTATAATCAATTGCTAAATCCAAAGCCTCTTTTATAAGCTCTTTTTTTCTAAGTTCAAGCTCTTTTATATTATAGTTCTTATTGTCATTTGCATATTTTATAGAATAATAAATAGCCCCACTTTTAAAAATAGGCTGATTTAGAGTAATAGAAAAATTTTGATTGGTTGTTTTAATTGTATGTAAAGAGTTATTCTGTGAAATGGAATATTGCAGCATAACAGGGTTAATCCAGGACTTTTTAGTCTCTTTTGAATCTTCAATAGTATATTTTTTATCTAAATTAAGCTTTTTTAGTTGCAAATTACTAAGAATAGAATCTTTTGCGAACAAAAAAAGAGGAAAAATAAAAAGTAATTTTTTCAAGCTCCGGCCTTTTTGCTAATTTTATTATAGTTTAATTAAAACTTCTTTAAATCTTTCAAATCCTTCGTCTATTTCATCATTTGAGATAGTTAAAGGAGGCAGAAATCTTACAGAATGAGTTCCGGCTTTAAGCACTAAAACTTTATTTTCAAAAGCTTTTTTAACAATTTCATCTCTTGCTTCACTTGTATGGGTCTTAAGGGCTCTCATAAGTCCATAACCTGAAACTTTATCAAAAATATCCGGAAATTCTTTTGCAATTTCTATTAATTTATCTTCAAAATATTTTACTCTATTATCAAGTTTTTTAGATTCTTTTTCTTCTTTTAAAATTTCACAAACTTCTATTCCGGCTCTGGTTGAAAGATAATTTCCCCCAAATGTGCTTCCATGGTCTCCCGGTTTTAATACATCAGTAAGTCTAGTTACAACAGCACCTATAGGAACACCACCTCCAAGACCCTTTGCAAGGGTAATAATATCAGGAGTAATTTCATATAAATTACTCGCATAAAATTCTCCGGTTCTATATATTCCTGTTTGAACTTCATCTACAATAAATAAAACATCTCTTTTTTTAAGTTCATTTGCCAAATTTTTTACCTCATCTTTATCAAAAGGATTAACCCCGCCTTCTCCTTGAATAAGCTCAATCATAACGGCAACTGTTTTATCATCTATTTTTGAATAGATATCTTTTATATCTTTTGCATAAATAAAGCCATCAGGAAAAGGACCGAAATATTGATGAAATTTTGGCTGTCCTGTAGCTTTTAAAGTAGAGATAGTCCTTCCGTGAAACGAATTTTCAAGTGTAATAATTTTATATCTTTTAGGTTTACCATTAATCTCTCCATATTTTCTAGCAATTTTAAGTGCCGCCTCATTTACTTCAGCACCGCTATTTGCAAAAAACACCCCTCCATCACCATAATGAGACACTAAAATTCGTGCTAGTTTTTCTTGTGGGGCAATTCTATAAATATTTGAAATATGAATAATATTTTTAGCCTGTTCACATATTGCATTAGCTAGTTTTTCATTTCCGTGACCTACACTAACAACCCCGATTCCACTTGTAAAATCAATATATTTTTCACCCTTTTCATCAAAAAGAGTTGCATTAACTCCTTTTGTAAACTTAACATCAAAAGGATTATAATTTTTTAATAAATATTCCATTTTTTCTCCTTATATTTCATAAAAATTAATTTCATATTCACTTATATCATAATTTGAAAAAATTCCTATCTTTTTCTCAAACATTTTTAAAAAACTCATTAAATTCATAATTTCTTCTTCATCAATATCACCTATTATTACACTTATTTGTTTAGCTTCATCCATTAAATATAAAAGCCCTGCAACTTCTTCAAGTGTGGTATCGTGATTTTTTATCTCTGTTTTAACTCTAACACTTTTTAAAATATCAACAAAATCTTCAAACTCTTCATTTCCTTTTAAATCTACATCATAAATTTCAAAAACATAAGCAAGTCTTGCTAGCAAAAGCGGCAGTTTTTCACTTGTTTTTGGAATATCTACTTTTGAAAATTCATTACTTCCGCCTAAAATAGCTACATTTTTTAATAAATTTTTAGGTTCTTCATTATAATAAATAACTAAATTGGACTCTTTTAAAAAATCTTCGTGTTTGTTTGTCCAATAATCTTGATATTTTTCCATAACTTACCTTTTAGTGTATAATTTCGCTTTATTTTAAAGGATATATTTATGTTTAGCAAAATTTTACAAAATTATAACGCAAAAAATGCAAAAAACGATATCTTAGGAGGAATGGTAACATCTGTCGCCTTAGTTCCTGAAGTGGTAGGATTTGCTTTAATTGCCGGTATTTCTCCTGTGGTAGGACTTTATACAGCATTTATTTTAGGAGTTATTGCAGCAATTTTTGGAGGCAAACCAGGGCTTGTCAGTGCAGCTGCCGGTAGCATTGCCGTTGTTGTGGTTAGTCTTGTTAAAAATTATGGGGTTGAATATCTTTTCTGGGCTGTTGTGTTAGCCGGGATTATACAGATTTTAATAGGCGTTTTTAAACTGGCTAAATTTATAAGGCTTGTGCCAATGCCTGTTGTTTACGGATTTGTAAACGGACTTGCTATTGTAATTGCAACCAGTCAGTTTGAATTTTTTAAGGGGGAGAGTTTTTGGATCTATCCGTTAGTAGTTTTAACAATGGCTATTATCTATTTTGCCCCAAAATTTACAAAAGCAATTCCCGGGGGACTTATTGCTATTATTTTAGTTACTTTAATTGTAGTAATTTTTCATATACCTGTAAAAGATGTGGGAAATTTAGCTGATATAAAAGGAGCTTTTCCTCATTTTCATATTCCATTAGCTCCATTTAATTTTGAAACTTTAAAAATTATTTTGCCCTATTCCATAATTATAGCACTTGTAGGACTTATTGAAACTCTTCTTACTATGGAAGTTTTAGAAGAAATGGACAATGAAAGAGGAAACGGAAACAAAGAAGCTATTGCCCAAGGGCTTGGAAATACAGTATGTGGATTTTTCGGGGCAACTGCCGGATGTGCTATGATTGGTCAAACTATCCTAAACCACTCATCAGGAGGAAGAGGAAGACTAAGTGGAGTGAGCGCAGCTGTTATGATTATTTTGTATGTTGTGTTTTTATCTAAATTAATTTCCCTAGTGCCGTTAGCTGTTTTAATAGGAATTATGTTTATGGTAAGTATTGCCACATTTGAATGGGCAAGTATAGATAGACTTAAAAAAATGCCAAAAGAGGATGCTTTTGTTTTAATTTTGACAACAATTATTACCATTTTTACAGACCTTGCCATTGCCGTAATAAGCGGTGTTATTATTGCAGCTTTGGTTTTTGCCTGGAAACACGCAAAAGTTTATGTCAAAACAAAAATGGAAGGAGATAAAAAAATATATGAATTTGAAGGACCTCTATTTTTTGGAAGTAGCCGCAGTTTTATAGAAAGTTTTGATGTAAAAAACGACCCAAATGAAGTGGTAATGAATTTTAAGAATGTAAGGGTTATGGATTCCAGCGGTGTAGAAGCAATAGATAAAATCACCAAAAGATACTTAGAAGCCGGGAAGAAACTAACCATTAGACACCTGAGCCATGAATGCAAAAAACTTCTTGAAATTGCAGGAAAATATTGCACTTATGAAATAGACGACCCAAACTATAAAGTAGCAATAGACCCGGATAAAATAAAAGAATTTTAAATAAAATTAACCGGGTCTACATCTATTTTGATATCTTTATTTAAACAAGGATAAATTAATTTTTGAAGATTTTTCCCTTTTAATAAAACCTGATAACGGTATAACTTTTTAAGCTTAAAAATAGGAGCTTCTCCGCTTCCTACTATCTCTTCTCTTTCTCCTAAGCAATTTAGGAAATTTTGCATTTTTTCTTGTGCTTTTTGAGCGTTTTTATCACTAAATTCAAGTTTTATCATTCTTGAAAACGGAGGATAATTAAGTGCCTTTCTATTTGCTATCTCTTCATTATAAAACTCTTCATAGTCCCTGTCAAAAAATTCAGGCGTTAATGTTTGAATAATAACTTCCCCATCTTCCTTTCTACCAGCCCTTCCTTCTACTTGACGAGCTAAGGCAAAAGCTCTCTCACTAGCTCTAAAATCAGCAGAATTGAGTAAAAAATCAATATCTAAAACAACGGCTAATTTTACATCCGGATAATCGTGACCTTTACTAAGCATCTGAGTACCAATTAAAATATCTATTTTTTTGTTGCTGAAATCTTTAAGAATTTTATCAATTCTACTTTTTGAAGTAATAATGTCTCTGTCAAACTTTTCTATTCTTTTGTCTGGAAAAATCTCTTCTAATCTCTCTTTCAATTCACTTGTACCTATTCTTTCATTTAAAAATTCTTCCCCTCCGCAAAATTCACAAACTTTAGGAATTCTTGAAGTATAATCACAATAATGACAAACAAGTGCTCTTTTTTGTTTATGAACACTCATTGCCACATCGCAATTTGAACATTTTACCG
>JALUWM010000099.1 GCA_027019465.1 Campylobacterales bacterium | reverse complement strand
AAATAATAAAATATAAGAATGAATAGGCTTATACTGATTACACTTTATAACCGTCCTTTTAATCTTCTCCCGACTTTGAATGAGAAGAAGCTAAAAGCCTAAAACTTAGGAAATGATAAAGTTAAATTTATTGTGGATGGGATTGAATTAGATAACATTGTAAATAAAGATTCAATTTTAGATAGTGAAAAAAGATTTATAAATCGTATTAAGAAACTAATTAGCGACACAATATAGCTTTCTTTTTTCTTATAATTTGATATCACAAAGTTTTATGAAATATAAAAAGGATTTAAATGAAACTCTTGTATGTAAACGGATTTAGAGAAGATGATAAGCTAAGCTCAACTTATTTAAGATTAAAAGAAGCCGGATTTGATATAAAGCCTTGTCAGTGGAAATATGGCGATGATGTCCGAAAAAAGATAGATGAATGTATTAAAAAAATAAAGCCTGATTTAATTGTAGCATCATCTACTGCGGGGCTTTTTGTAACTGATTATGATATTCCTGTTATTTTAATTAATCCAGTAGTGGATAGAAAAGATTTAGAAAAACTATTTCCTGATAAAGATTTTATTAATTATCCACTTAAAGCATCAAAAAAATTTCCTTATATTGGTCTAATTTTAGGGGAAAAAGATGAAATTTTAGATTATAAAAAGGCATTGGAGTTTTTTAAAGATGCAGATGATGTAATTATTTTAAAAAATGAAGGACATAGATTAAAAAATATTGAACCATTGGTAAAACAAATAGCAGATTATATAGCTTTTGAAGAAAATATGGTTTGGATTGATAGAAGTGAATTTTAAAAGGAGCAAAAAATATATAAATTAAGAGCAAGATTTTCTAAAATAGATGAGACACCAAAAGGACCACTTATATCACATGCTAAAAAAATGGAAGTTACTAAAAAAGATAGAGAAATTGAATTTTCAAAAAAGCCAACGAATTCTAAAATAAAAGAAGAGATTGAAAAGCATTTTGAAAAATATAATGGAAAAATAGAGTTTTTTGGAGAAATTTTATATTATGATTTTTATGATGATGAGGAGGTTTTATATTTTGATACAGAAGGTAATCCATTAGAGAGTCCTAAATTTTTAGATGAAGAGTATAAAAAGAGTTTTTTTGAATGTTTAGAAGTTGTAAAAAAAGCAATAAATGAAGTAGACCCTTTTAATATTGCTTGGGTAGATAAAAATGAATATATGCCAGAGATAAAAGATTTAACTTTTAAATTAGCTGGAAAAAGCTTAAATAAAAAGAAATTTTTTAATAAAACAAAAGAAACATTTGATAGATGGTTTTATGAAAAAGAAGAGAATATTCCTAAATATTGGAAAATAGCTGAAATAATTTTTAAAAATTGCCAAGGGAAAAATAATAAAAGAAATAGTTAAAATTTTTCAACCTAAAATAATTGCAGCAATTGGCAGAAAAGGAGAAAAAATTTTAAATGAAATCTACCCAAATCAAACTATTGAATATATAAGACATCCTTCGTATGGAGGTAAAGAAGATTTTATTAAAAGAATGGATAAAATTTATGCATTAAAAGAAAAAATATGCCAGTAGTATTGCCAACTGTTTGTCAATATATTGCAAGCCCGTTCGAGAAAAAAAA
>JALUWM010000098.1 GCA_027019465.1 Campylobacterales bacterium | reverse complement strand
TCAGAAGTATATTCTAAATATAATTGTATTTTATCATTTTGTTCTCCACCAACAATATCAGCATAAACATAGAAGTTTTTAGTATCACCGTCTTTTAAAATATAATTCTTAATATTGAAAGTAATATATTTACCATCTATAATTGGTGTTGCATCTACAGTAGTTCAATTAACTAATAACTTAACATTATCAATTCTTCATTCTAGTGTTTGAACACTTCTTAATCTAATAGATTTTAAAATAACATTTCTGTCTCTACTCTTATTATTCAAAGAGAATTTCATAATTTCTTTATCAGTATCTCCTACATATAATGTATTTACAGGCTTTGCAACAGCAGTATTTGTATCTGAATCAAAATCTACAGTTGTACTTGAATAAGAAGTTGTATGTATTACATTTGAAACAACTGGCAATCCATCAACATTTGAAGAAGCATCTACAGATGTAATAGACATTTTAATTAATTCATTTGTTGAACCAGCAATATCCATTACTAAATATAAAGGTTTAATTTCACCAGCTTTTATTACATAATTACCATCAAAAACTAACCTAGCTTTAAAATCAGAATTATATGGCCTTTGGTTTGTTAATACAACACTATTTTTATCTTGAATATAAATATGTTTAATATTTCCCTTATTAACCATACCCTCTAATTTAAATACAATAGCCTTAATTGTAACATCTTTACTACCAGCAGTTAAATCAAATTTCATTACCTTAACATGAGATGCTGTACCAGGAACATATTGTTCAGCAGGTGTAGCAGGATCTAAAGCAACAACTAATTGATCTGCACCATTGTTTGTAGTAGTTGTACTAGCAGCAGGTGTAGTAGTTGTACTAGCAGCAGGTGTAGTAGTTGTACTAGCAGCAGGTGTAGTAGTTGTACTAGCAGCAGGTATAGTAGTTGTATCACCACCTAAAATACCACTTAAAATACTACCTATATTACTATTATCTGCACCATTGTTTGTAGCAGGTGTAGTAGTTGTAGTATTTGAACTAGCAAATTTTTCTGTTCATCTCTTGAACAACATAGCTAATTCTATTCTTGAAACAGGTCTAACTGTAGCAGATAAACTATCAGCTTTTGTTATACCATCAGCTTTCAATACATTGAATGCATCAGCAGGTTGAATAGCTGGATTGTTTTTAACTATTCTTGCTAAAACTGTTAAGAATTGTAATTTTGTCAAAGTAGCTTTTGGCATAAATTTACCATTTGCACCATGTAAGATACCCATTTGACAAGCTTCTATAATATAAGGAACAAATACAGAATTTGCCTTATTAATATCAGAGAAGTTACAAACTTTTGTTGTATCAGCTGTAGTTCCGAATTCTTTTTTAGCAAATGCTACGAAGAATTTTGAAGCAGCTTCTCTTTTAACTGTAGCCATAGGAGCATATTCAGCTACTGAATTAGCAGTTGAAGATAAACCTTGAGTTTTCATAAAATTTACAGCATCTGTCCAAGCTGTATTAGCAGTAGCAGTAGTTGCTGCAAAAGCCATACCTGACAATGCTTGAGTAGTTATAACTGCAACAGCAGTAGTACCAGCAATAATTTTCTTTATATCCATAGTTTTTCTTTTAAATAAGAAATAAATAATTTGTTTTTC
>JALUWM010000097.1 GCA_027019465.1 Campylobacterales bacterium | reverse complement strand
AACTACAAAATAGGGGCGAGATAAGCAGAGAAGGTCACACTTACTACAAACTCTCAAAAGAGCATGGCAATCAAAAAACCATCTATTTTATTGATAAACAGAGTATGATTATTAAAGAGATGGATATGTATGAAAATAACAAGCTTATAAAAAAAATTGTAATAGACGCTTTGTCCCTGTTAGACGGTAAAAAGTTTGTTACCAAATGGCATATCAATGACTATGTAAAAGACAAAGAGACAAGCTACAGCGTAAATAAAAAAAGCATTACTACTTCATTTAACAAAAGAATCTTTAAACGCATCGCTATTAGTCACTGTAAGCGTTAAGATAGCGCTTGTAAATAAGTGGTACAAAGATAAGAATAAAAAGAAGATTTGCTCCTAAAAGTACAAACATATCAAAAGCAAAAGCACCTAATATTCCTCCGGTGAAAATCATCCCAAATAAAAATGCCAAAATAGAGATATTTGAGACAAAAATTGGATTTAACACACTCTTCTCACAGGATAAATCTCGACTTTTATAACATATAAATAGCTGAATAAATGAATCTGCCACTAAACCTGAGTAGAGAATCAGACTCATTAATGTCGTTATTGAGAGTACCATTGCAAAGAGAATATGCAACATAATAAGCATAGACAATGAAAATAGCACCGATAAAAATACGACAAAAACACTAAAAATATTTTTACAATAGAGTAGAAAAAAGAGTGAGGTAAAAGCAAGTGTAACAAAAAGCCCCATAAAACTCTCTTGAAAAAATATCTTTAAAAAGTTGTCAAAATCAGCAATTTTTCCTTTAATTTTTATAGAAAAACCACTGTAGTGTAGTGCTAACTTTTCTAACTGCTTTTTCATCTCTATGATTTGATTGCTACTTGCAGTAAGGGGAATGGAGGCTACAAAGAACGTACTTGTCATATCTGGCGAAAAGAGTGCGACATCACGATGGACAAAACTATTTGCTAGTAAAAACTGCGCCAACAGACCAGGGTTATTTTTATTTTTCGCCATACTTTTAAAAGTGTTAAACGCAGTCGGAATACTTTGAATAATCATCTTTGGAAAAATTTTTACTATCTCTTTTTGCAGAAGTATTAGGTTCTTTACTTCTGCTTCATCTCGAAATGATGATTTTTTTGTTTTTATTGCAATTGCAAATAGTAAAGAGTTTGCATACTTTTTCTCAAAATTATTTATCTGGGTACGTGCTAATGAACTGTTTTGTAGTGTGTTGATAATATTCAAATCTATAGAAAAGTTTTTCTGATTATACAGGGTTGCTACAATCAATACAAATGTCAAAGCTAGAAAATACCACTTTTTCTTTAGGGAAAAAGAGAGTATATTTGTCATATCAAACTTATATAAATGTGCTTCATGCGGAAGATACTTTACAAAATAGAGACGAATATTCATATAAATATAGAGCACAATCAGCCCAATTAATAGTATAAGACCAAAAGAGTGAATAAGTCCAAACTGAGATTTCACCAAAAATAGAGCACTGATTATTGTGGCAATTATGGAGATTTGTATGCCGAAAAAGAGACGCTTTATATCCATTTTTTCAGAATAGAGGTAGTTTATTAGGGTCAAAGAGTAAATAACTAAAAACAGCAGAGCAAGCAAAGAGG
>JALUWM010000096.1 GCA_027019465.1 Campylobacterales bacterium | reverse complement strand
GAAATATTAGAAATTAGTGAAAGTAGAGTTTCACAGATACACAAAAAAATTATTAAAAAACTAAGGGATAAATTAAATGGCTGAAATACTCTCGCAAGATGAAATAGACGCTTTACTTGAAGTTGTTGAAGATGAGAATATAAATCCAGAAGAACTTGAAAAATCAACTGATTTATTAGAACAAAGACAAATAACACTATATGATTTTAAAAGACCAAACAGGGTATCTAAAGAGCAGTTAAGAAGTGTAAGAGCTATGCACGATAAAATGGCAAGAAATCTGGCCAGTGCTATTTCATCTTTAATGAGAAGTATTGTTGAAATTCAGCTCCATTCTGTAGACCAGATGACTTATGGTGAATTTCTTATGAGTTTGCCAAGTCCTACTTCTTTTAATGTTTTTTCATTAAAACCACTTGATGGGAAAGGAGTCATTGAACTTAATCCTTCTATTGTTTTTCCTATGATAGATAGACTTTTAGGAGGTCCTGGTATTCCTTTTGATACAAACAGGGAATTTAGTGATATTGAATTAAATTTACTTGAGCAGATTTTAAGAGTTATTACACAAAATATGAAAGAAGTTTGGTCTCCTATAATGGATCTTTATCCAGTTATAGAAGCAAAAGAATCTAGTCCTAATGTTGTGCAAATTGTTGCGCAAAATGAAATTGTTATAATGGTCGTTATGGAAATTATAATAGGTCAGACCAGCGGGATGATGAATATTTGTTATCCTGTTATTTCTATTGAGTCTCTTTTACCAAAACTTGCAAGTAGGGATTTAATGCTTAGTGAAACAAGCTCAAGAAAATCAAGGAATAAGGAACTTAGAGCACTTCTTAGAGGTGCAAGAATAGAACTTGAAGCAGTTTTGGGATATGCAAAACTTAATATGAAAGAAATTTTGGATTTGCAAGAGGGAGATATAATAAAACTTAATAGACCTGCTGATGACAGTATTGTATTAAAGGTTGATGGACGAGAAAAATTTATAGCTGATTTTGGAGTTAGACGATATAGAAGGTGTATTAAAATTATTGAAAAATTAAAAACAGAACATGATGAGGTTAAAGAAATTTTAGAATTTTTGGAAAATAAAAGAAAAGAAAAATTAGAACAAATAACAGGAGATGAAAGTGAATGAGTTTTTAAATATATTTCAAAATGAAATTAAATCAACAATAGAAGGATTAATAGGCCTTTCTCCTGATATTGCTCTTTTAGGAGAAGCTGAAAAAAATAGTTCTCCTCCTTATGTTAAAGCTGTTATTAATGTTTCTCCAAAAGGGAAAATGCTTTTTTTACTGCCTCCTAAACTTGCAACTGTTGTTTGTGATTTGATGCTTGGTGGTGAAGGAGAAGCAAAAGAGGAAGTTGATGCAGATGATTTGGATGCTATAAAAGAGATAATTTCAAATATTTTAGGGGCACTTTCTACAACTCTTGAAGCTCAAAATGATTTACCAGATTTAAAGTTTGAAATTGCAGATGTTGAATTTATAAAAGAAACTGAAGATTTTTCTTCTTTTGCCAAACTTATAACATTTGATTGTAAAGTAAAAGATATTAAAAGTGTATGTTCTATTCTTTTTGATAATGAATTTTTATCTATTTTTAATGAAGAAACTACTTCTAAAACAGAGAGTAACTCTTCATCCA
>JALUWM010000095.1 GCA_027019465.1 Campylobacterales bacterium | reverse complement strand
CTGGCTTGCCGCTTTCATCTATGAAAATGAGTACCGCCAGCTTAGCCACCCATAGTATGTCGTGGTGATTGCTAACACCACTTAAGGCTAAAGAGCGATAATATTGCTACCTAGCATCATGCGTAATACATGAGTATGAGGAATTACTATATCGGCGCGGAAAGACATAAACTAAAATGCCTGACAGGTTTATATCTTCATATCTAATAATATACTGTAGTACGGCCAAATGGCCTAGCCTATTATGATTTGTGTGATGCATGGAGACTGATATGGATACGTGAATTATGATGTGCGTGTCTTATATATTTTGTTTTGTTGCTCTATGTGCCTGGCTGGGCGCAGTGCTTAACACACCTGCTTAAAAAGTAACACCTTATCGGTGCTCTTCTTTTGCGCCCTGAGTCTAAGATAGCGATACTTGGCCTGCTCCTCATAGCTGCTGGCGCGTTTTTTACGCTTAACCCCTCGACGGTTCGCAAGACTATCGTGGTTCCACATGAATATACTATAGCGGATACCAAGCTCAGCATCGATCCTGGCCACTATTATTACTGGGACTTCACGGTGCCGCCTGGCTCCGTGGATCCACGTCTCCATGTCATAGTGACGGTGTATAGTGGCGGCAACAAGGACGTCGATGTAATTGTTCTCACCTCTGGCGGTGAGAAAGTATATAGTGAGAGAATAGCTGGCTTCGCTGAGAGAGATATACTGTTGCCAGGCCCTGGGGACTACCAGCTCCGCCTAAGCAATGCCTTTAGCCTAGTGACGACCAAGTATGCCAGTATCCATGCCACGCTCTACTACAAGGAGAGCATAACTAAGACCGAGCAACAAGTCTCTGGGCTAGCAGACGGGCTTATAGGGCTCGGTCTAGCACTCCTAGTGCTGGGCGGGATAATCGCCTCGATCAGGGCAGCAAAGCAAAGCGCAAAAGCCTTCAAAGAGGGCCTACAGGGAGCCTAGTAGGCTGTTTCGTAGCCATTCCGCGTAGCGCTTGTAGCACTTGTCTGCTCGCGCGGTTAGGTCTGCGTAGTGCTTTGTTAGTATCCTTGTCGGTGTCCTGCCCTGTATGAAGTCTATTGTGTCCATGTCGCAGCCTAGGTTGGCTAGCTGGGTGGCCACGAACTTTCTCATATACTTTGGTGGCAGTAGGTCTTCCCTGTCAGCGTACTTTGAGACCTGCTCCGCTGATACGTCGACCCTGGGCGGCTTCTCGACCAGGTAGGCCCAGAAGGCCTTCTTTGTGCCCCGTTCCCAGGCGAGCTCTATCCGCACGAACCCGTCTAACCTAACCAGTCTTAGCCCCTCTATCTCTCTGAGCAGCCTAGTGGCCTCTGTTAGTCTTAGCCCGCTCTCCACTAGCACCCTGTACACGGTGCGGTAAGGCTCCGCCGCGGAGACCAGCGCCGCCTTGACCTCTCCCAGGCTGGGCACGTAGAAGTCTGGCCTACTGCTCCTGCTCTTCCACCGCCTATACTCCTCGCAGGCCTCGCTCCTACCCCTCTCCTCGCACAGCCACTTGTTGAAACGCTTCCAGGCAGTGATGTGCCACCTGCTCTTATCGGGCCCCGCCCTGCCAGAGAGTATCTCCTCAACCCTTCTAGCGTACTGGGTACACGTCTTATCACTAGCATGCCTCTTGCACCACTCGAGGAACCCCTGCAGAGTTGCAG
>JALUWM010000094.1 GCA_027019465.1 Campylobacterales bacterium | reverse complement strand
CCTTTATCTTATATATCTTTATATAATTATACCATATCTTACTAACTTAGTCAAGTGTATAAGTAAAGTTTATACCCTTTTTATGGTATTTTCCTAAAAAAGAAAAAACATAATCAGTATATAAAGGTTAGTTATGTAGCGTGATAGTCACTAAGTTAGTCATTATTCATCACATCAAGCGCAGCGTCAATATCAATACCAGCCGTTTTTAATAGGTTTATATCTTTTGAAAGCTCTTTTTTAACATCAATACGTCGTTGCGTTTGAGATTGACTAATACTCTTGGCACTTCCTTTTAATTTTTTGTTATCTGTTGATAAGTTAACATCCTCATTTTTTAGCTCAAAAACTTTAGCTTTTTTTTGGCGTCCGATATAACCGAAGTGATTTTTTAATATTTTGTAGTATTCATTTAACGTCAATTTATCCAAAACCCCAGCCGACAAAATTATTTCAAGTTGTTTTCTTAGCGGAACTTCAGCAGCTAACATATCTTTAATATCATCACTGCAGCACTCATCTAAAATCTGCCATTTTTTCTTTTTTTGAACATTAATAACATTTTTTACTTTGTCCTGTAATATTCCCATTTTTACACCTTTTTAATAGAACATTATTAGAACATCATTATAACATAATATAACAAAATATAACAAAATATAACAAAATAGAACATATTGCCATTTTACTATATTTTTTCGTTATTTTAGCTATTTTCCTATTATTATGCTTTGCTCTCCTTTCCCAGCTGTCGTTTTTAAAATGCCGAAATATAGGCTTTTTCCCTTGATTTTTAGGTAGTTAAATGGTATAATCTGTATGATACTATACTTATAGACTATACATATATACTATACTTTAAGGCGTATAGTCTGTTTGTTTTTGAAAATAAAGGGGTAAAAATGGGAAACATTAAACTATATGATGATTTCATTTTAGACGAAAATATGCTGACGGGGCGTGATAGAGATGTTGTTGAATTGATGATTGAGTTCGGCGGTGTGACGTATAACGACGTCTTATTGAATACTATTTTTTACGGACAAACATATAATACGATGAAAAATAGGTTGCAAAAATTAAGACGGCGGGGGCTTATTAGATACAAACAAACGAATCTATTCAAACCGCGTTATGCGATTGTTTTTTCAAGTTCAACCGAAGAATTTTTATTTGACGTTTACGGTTTTAAAGTTCATCAAGTAAATCCAAACCCTAACACTATTTATCATTTAATGTTAGAACAGCAAACGTATTTTTGGTTGAAACGTGCTGGTAAAAACGTAAAAAGAACAATCGTAAAAAAATGGCAGGCGGGCGGGGCGCATAAACATACTCCCGACTTAGTCTATCCGCTGAAAAATGGTGAGTTGGTCTATGTTGAAGTTGAGAACACAACTAAACGCGCCGACCGATATATTGATATTTTCCGCCGAACGAAAATTGATAACCCTAAAACAGTATTATATGTTTTTGAGAATGAAAAGAAGATGAAAACATTAGGTAAAAAAATCCCGCTGTGGGATAAAATTAGGTATACAACTGTCGATTTGTTGCGTCAAGGTGTTTTAGAAAACGGAAAAATTGACGCTGTTAAACAAGTTGATTTTTTTAAAAAAAATAATATTAAAATAAAAGGATAAAAAAAATGGGATTTTTTGATAAAAATGTAAATGTAGGTGCAGGGAAAAA
>JALUWM010000093.1 GCA_027019465.1 Campylobacterales bacterium | reverse complement strand
GGTAACAATCCCGGTTTTTATTCTTTTTTGCCAAAATCTAAGCATTTTTTCACTCCATTTTTACTTTTTAAAGGTCGTTCCCTGCATAACTTAAATCAAAACTTTTATTAATCAAAGGAAAATCGGCAATAATATCTTTATAAATAGTCGTATGAAAAGCCTGCCAGTTTATAAAAGACGGGTCTCGGACATAAAATCTCTCAATTAAAGAATCTTTAATTTCCACATACATAAAAAGCTCACCTATAGAGCTTTCAACAAAACTCATATATTCCCCGTCTTTAAATTCACCAAATTCAAACCCTTCGTTTTTTTCACTCAGCATATTTTGTATCATTTCAATAGAATTAAATACTTCTTTTATTCTTACTTTAAATCTGTCAGCCACTTCACCTTTAATGCCAAGCTGCATTTTAAATCCAAATTTTTCATAAAAAAGATTATCTCTAACATCTCTTTTTATACCGCTGGCTCTAGCTCCAACTCCCACAACTCCGTATTTTATAGCTTTTTGCTTACTTAAAGCACCAGTTGTATCAAATCTATCCCACAAAGACGGAATATCTGTTATCCAATCTTCAAAAAATTTAAGTTCTTTTTTAAGATTATCTAAAAACGGATTTAAAATTTTATGATTAATTTGTATATTTTCTGTTATTGCATCAAAACCGAAACGATGCCCCGTAATTTTAGCCATAATTCTTTTGCCATCTTCTGCCAAACGGCTCATAAAAGCTAAAGCCGCTCCAAATCCCGCATCATTTGGAATAAAACCAAGGTCTGTTAAATGATGAATGATTCTTTCCATTTCAAGTAAAACAGCCTGTTTTCGTTTTAAACTCTCCGGTATCATAACACCACAGGCATTAGCCAAAATTTCAAAAAAAGCTATTTGATAAGCCACAGATTCATTTCCGCTAATTCTGCTTACAATTTTTCTAAACTCTAACGGATTTTTGCCTTCAGCCATCTTTTCTATACCTCTGTGTGTATAAAAATGTCTCACTTCCAGATGTAAAATCTCTTCACCAGCTTGTGAAAACTGAAAATGTCCGGGCTCTATTATTCCCGCATGCACTGGACCAACAGGCACAACGAAAACTCCATCACCGCTTATTTCTTCATAATGATACTCTTCAAAAGGTGCAAATTTAATTTCTTTATCTTTAAAATCTTTTCTAAGAGGGAAAATCTCTTTTGGAAATCTTTCGTGTTTTATTGCGGGGCGATTATCAAAACTTCCCGTAAATTCTATACCGAATTCATCTTTTATAACTCTTTCCATCCAAATAGCCGCCGGATATTTTGTTGTAATTGTTTCTAAAACGGGATTTTCTTTATCAACTTCATATCTTTTAATCTCTTTATCAAAAACATCAATAACTTCAAAAAAATTTTTTTTATCTTTTGCAAATCTAGCTATTAATCTCATACGATTCCTTTTATGTAATCAAAACTAAATAAAAGCACTATAAGAGAAATTACAAAAAGTCCAAGCATTAAAATTTCACTTTTATATACTTTTTTTTCTCCTTCCACTCCATCTTCATATAAAGCTTCTTGGTAAACATTAACAAACTTATAAAAAATTACGCTCAAAAACAAAAGCACCATAAATACCCCAAAAATCATCAGTAAAAAATAATTAGAATTTTTACTTATATCTATCATTGCTTTAAATCCGTATATTTCACTAAAAAACATAGGACTAGGCGGCAGGGAAATAACCCCCAGTAATAAAAGTGAAATTATTAAAGGCACAAATTTGTTTTTAAATCCTTTTAGGGTTCCTTTAAAAAGATATTTTCTATTTTGTTCTAAAATTCCCCCACTTAAAAACAAAGACGGTTTAAAAAGAGCATGGGCTGCAAAATGTAAAAGTGCCGCAAAATATCCACCACTCACCCAAAAAAGTGAAATTAAACTCATATGTTCAATTCCTGAGAGTGAAAACATTCTTATATAATCTTTATCTCTGTAAAGAAGGAAACTAACCATAAAAAGCGTAAAAATAGCATAAACATAAACAAAAATTATCAAATGTGAATAATTAAGTTCCATTTCTATTTTTGATAATCTCATAAATCCTAAAATAATGGCACTTTCCAAAATTCCGCTAAAAAGAGCCCCCACCGGATAAACAGCCGCTCTTTCAATATCTGCAAGCCACAAATTCATTGGGAAAAAACCCATTTTTATAAACATACCTATAGCTGCAATTAAAAATCCTATCTCAAATAAAAAGGGATTTAGCTGTTGATGATTTTTACTTAACATATAAAAATTCATAGCTTCACTTCCAAGAGCGCTTTTAGCAGAAGCATACATTAAAATAATTCCAAAAAGTATCAAAGAAATGGCAATAGCACCTACTATTAAATATTTCCAGGCTTCTTTATCTGCTGCTTTTGAGTGTTTTATTTTTATCATATAAACAGTGGAAAGAGTGGCAAATTCAAGCCCTATCCAGTAAAGCCCCATATTGTTTGCTAAAATAGAAATTAAAAGCCCAAGCCAGAATATTCCAAAAAATCTGTAAAATCTTTTTACTGATTTTTCATCTATATTAAGTCTATCAGGTAAAGAAATAAAAGAAATTCCAACGCCAATTCCAACAATACTAGAAATAAGTAAAACAAAACTTCCTAGCTTATCGGCATAAAAATAGCTGTTTTCAAAATGATGTGTCATTATATAAATCACAGGCAAAATAATAACACCTGCAATTACACTCATCAAAACCCTGTTGATTTTAAAGAAACTTAAAATAAAGATTAAAACAGGTGGCAAAAATATAAAACTCATTATCTTTCTCCTTGATATTTAAACAAGATATTTATAATCACAATAAGCATCAGTAAATCCACAAAAACTCCAAGTTCAATCAACATTGGCATTCCACCTGTCGCACTCACACCTAAAAGAAACAAAGAATTTTCAATAGATAAAAATCCTATAATTTTTGCAGCTACATTTTTATATTCCATCATAAGTAAAAGTGAGAGCATAAGAGAGCTGATTGCCACTGCTATATAATTTGCATTTGAACTAAAATTATATAAAACAGGAGTTGTTAAATATAAAGTAAAAACCAACACTATAGGAATAATAATTACAGAATAATGAATGGCAATATTTGGGACAATCTGTCTTTTGACTTTAAATTTGATAAAAAAATATTTTAAAACATAAGGAATTATAAAAAATTTAACAATAATAGTAATAAATCCCATAATTATCATCTCTTTATCCAAAAGCCTGTATCCATTATAAAGAGCAATAAGTCCCAAAAACAAAGAATTAAGTGCATACCAAAAAACAAGTCTAAAAAGTCTTGTGGTAAAAAGCTCTGTAATAAGAGTTGCCAAAAAAAATCCGATTAAAACATTTAACATTTTACGCTCCTAAAATATAATAAATAACTAAAGACAAAAATCCAAAAATAATAGCAATTCCAAGCAGATTCGGAACTTTAAAAAGTCTTAGTTTTGCCGTATTCATCTCAATCCAACCTACAATTAAAGATACAAAAACAAGTTTTAAAACAAAAATACTAACAGCCAAACACCAGCAAAGATTTGCACCAAAAGGCAAAAAAAGAGTTACAAAAAGCGATGCAAAAACACCAAATTTCAAAGCCCCGGCCGTTTCTATAAGTGCCAAATCAGGCCCACTCCTATCTAAAATCATAGCTTCGTGAACCATTGTAAGCTCCAAGTGAGTCTCTGGATTATCCACAGGGATTCTTCCATTTTCTGCTAATAATAAAATAAAAAACGCAATCCCAGCCAAAATAAAACTTGCCGCATGATGAATAGGAAAATGGAAACTAAGATTTAAAGCCGCTTCCCCGACTCCTATATTATTTGCTATTAAAGAGACCGTAAAAATTGTCAAAATCATAGCAGGTTCTACAAGTGCAGCAATAAAAGCCTCTCTGCTTGAGCCAATTCCCCCAAATGCACTGGCACTATCAAGTCCTAAGAGCATCAAAAAAAATGTAGAAAGACTAAGAAGTCCTGTAATGGTAAAAGCATCCATAAAAGAGATATAAAAACTTCCGTGAAAAATAGGAGGGAGTAAGAATATCACAACTATAATAGGTGACAAAATCATAAAAGGTGCAATTTTTGTTATGACTGATGATTCTTTTGAATAAATAACCTCTTTTTTTATAAGTTTCATAAAATCAACATACGGCTGAAAAGGAGAAAGAGGCTTTTTAAAAAGCATAAACATTTTAAAACTTTTAATAAGTCCTAGCAAAAAAGGAGATATCATAAAAACCAGTAAAACAGTTAAAAGATAATCTATCATTTTTTGTCCCCTATAATTAAAATTTTAATAAAAATAGCCATTATAATAATTTCAAGTAAAATATTTCCCCAGCTTATAGCATGATAAAACACTCTGTAACTGAATAAAACCAAAATAATAAGATTAAAAATAAGCGCTTCATATTTAACTTTTTCAAAATGTGAAAGTCTGTAAACATAATAAGCAATAAGATTAACAGCTTTTTTTGTTCCTTCATAAAGAGATTTTTCAAAAAGCGGTTTTACATGCACTTCATACAAAGATGAAGAAAATTTTGTTTTATGTCCGGCAAGTGTTTGAGTATGTGTATGAACTTCAGGTCTGTAAAGCCAACCGAAAAATCTTCTGATAGGCCCGGCAAATCCTGTGGCTGAATATTGGCTTTTAGCCGTTGTATTGTATCCGCACGCCCAGGTGTGAGAAGTTCTTGTTTTAATATTAAGTAACTTATAAAAGACTAAAATTAAAACACTAACACCAATTAATGCCACAAGCAATAACACAGGTGAAACAGCCCCTCCGTTATGAGAAATAGAGTGCATTACCCAAATATTTGGAAAAATTTTAGTGTAAATATCTTCTATTGGAAGCGCTGAATTAATAAATTTAATCACAAAAGGCAAAAAAAGCATCAAAGAAATAACAACTAAAGCCATAAGAATCTGCCCTGTTTGCATTAAAACATTTACTTCTTTTGCGTGTTTTACATTTGTGCTTCTGTGAAGTCCTAAAAAGGTAATTCCAAAAGCTTTTACAAAACAGGCAATGGCAAGCCCTCCGGTTAGGGCCAAAGCAAAAATTGCAAACGGAAAGAAAAGTTTTAGAGATAGTTCATTTATTCCGCTTGAACTTAGCATACTTTGAAAAATCATCCATTCACTCAAAAATCCGTTTGTTGGAGGAAGAGCTGAAATGGAAATAGCCGCAATCAAAAACATAAAAGCGGTAATTGGCATATTTTTAATAAGTCCGCCGTATTTTTCTATATTTTTTGTATGTGTTTCATATAAAACACTACCCGCACTCATAAAAAGTAAAGATTTAAAACTCATATGGTTAAATGTATGATAAACTCCCGCTATAAAAGCAAATGCCGCTAAAAGTGGGAGTTTTAGAGTAGTGAATATCATACCAACACCGATACCTATTAATATAATCCCTATATTTTCAACCGAATGGTTTGCAAGAAGTGCTTTTATATCGTGCTCACTTAAAGCATATAAAACCCCTACTAGCGCACTCAAAGCCCCCACAACCAAAATAACAATTCCCCACTCAATCGGCCAAGAAGGCAAAATAAAAATAAATCTCAAAAATGCATAAATAGCAACTTTTAACATAACTCCGCTCATTAAAGCAGATACCGGACTAGGAGCGGCAGGATGAGCGTAAGGCAGCCAAACATGTAAAGGCACAGCCCCTGCTTTAGATAAAAATCCAATAGTCATTAAAAAAAAGAGTAAAGTAGGATATTTAAAATTTAAAGCAGCCTCTTTTAACGAATCAAAATCGCTAAAAAGATTATTTCCTGATAAAAGCAGAAAAAACATCAAAATAAAAACAAACCCAAAATGGGTCATAAAAAAGTAGAATCTGGCCGCTTTTAAATTACTCTGGCTTGTTTCTGTTAAAATAAGCTGCCAGCTTGTAAGACTCATAAGCTCCCAAAAAAACAAAAAAGGCATAACTTCGTTACTTAAAACAACACCTATCATAGCAGCTATAAAAGCAAAATAATTAATCAAAAAATGAGTTTTTCTCTTTATATGTGAAAGATATCCGCTCATATAAAAAAGATTTGGAATCACTCCAAGAAGGATTAAGCCCAAAAACAACACTGAAAGAGGATTAAAACTAAACATATTTTTAAACCTTTAAGGTAAAATTAAGGAAAGAAACAATGATGAAATTTTACTCCTAAAATCTTAAAATCTGCTTAAAAAGAGAAAAAAAAGAAGAAAAAGTTACTTTTTGTAACCTAATTTTTCTAAAATAGCATCTTTGCTAAATCCAAAATGTTTATAAACATCCCCGCCTTTTCCACTGGCTCCAAATGTGTTCATTCCAATAACCGTATCGGCATATTTATACCATTCAAGAGCTCTTGCAGCCTCAATGGCAACTACTTTTCCTTTAAATAAAGAGTCTTTAAACTCATCTTCTTGTTCATCCATTAAATCAAAACAAGGCACACTAACAACTCTTGCGTCTATTTCATCAGCAACTTCCAGAGCAAGTTCTACTTCGCTTCCACTTGCCACTAATGTAATATCACTTTTTCCTTCTTTTAGAATATAAGCTCCCCTGCTTAAATCTATTTCTTTTGGCGTAACATTTTTAAGTCCCTGGCGAGATAAGGCAAATACAACAGGAGCGTCAATATTAAATGCCGCTTTCCAAGAATTTACATTTTCATTTGCGTCTGCAGGTCTAAAAACATATAAATTTGGAATAGCTCTAAGAGATGTTAAATGCTCAACCGGCTCGTGAGTTGGTCCATCTTCTCCAACCGCAATAGAATCGTGTGTAAAAATCCAGTAATTTTTATGGCTACTAAGTGCTGAAATTCTAAGAGCCCCTCTTAAATAATCGCTAAATACTAAAAATGTTGCCGCATATGGCAAAAATCCATAAGCGTTAAATGCATTATTAATTGCCGCCATTGCGTGTTCTCTGATTCCAAAATGTAAATTTTTTCCATAAGGGAAATTGTCTTCACCGTTTAAATGAGTATTGTTTGAAGGAGCTAAATCCGCACTTCCTCCTAAGAAACTTGGAAGGGCTTTAGAAATAGCATTTAAAATCGCTCCATTGCTTTTTCTTGTGGCAAGATTTGCCCCTTCTTCAAATTCAGGCCAGTTAATTTTAGAAAAATCTCTATCAAAAAACTCTTCTATTTCTTTAAGATTTGCTTTTTTATTCCACTGGGCTTCTAAAAGCTCTCCTTTTTCTTTTACACATCTAAATCTGATTAATACGTCTTCAGGAACAAAAAATATTTTTTCACTGTCAAATCCGGCTGCTTCTTTTGATTTTTTAATTACATCTTCGCCAAGAGGCGCTCCGTGTGTTTTTTCGCTTCCTTCAAGCCCGACAGCTCCTCTTGCTATCACTGTTTTTGCAATAACAAGTGTTGGTCTTCCATCAGTTTCTCTGGCTTTTATTAAAATTTTTTTAATATCTTCATAATCATGACCGTTCATTTCAAGCACTCTAAAACCTTGTGCTTCAAATCTTTTATGAATATCCTCATCAAACACAGGCTTAACAGGTCCTTCTATTGAGATATTGTTAGAATCATAAATAATAATTAAATCTTCCAGTTTATTTGCCCCGGCAATAGAACAAGCTTCGTAACTTATTCCTTCTTCTAAATCCCCGTCCCCGCAAAAACACCAGACTTTATGGTCAATTTCTGGAAATTTATTTGAAATAAATTTTTTAGCCATAGCAAATCCGACTGCATTTGCCACACCTTGCCCAAGAGGTCCTGTAGTAACTTCAATTCCGGGAGTATGCCCAAATTCCGGATGCCCAGGAGTCTTGCTTCCTAGTTGTCTAAAATTTTTTAAATCATCCATAGAAATATCATATCCCCACAAATAAAGCATTGAATATATAAGAGGAGTTGCATGTCCGCCTGAAAATACGACTCTGTCTCTATTTACAAATTTCGGGTTATGCGGAGTGATTCTAGCTATATCACTAAACTCAACAAAAATATCCGCCATTCCAAGTGCCGCACCAGGATGTCCTGAATTTGCTTTTTGCACCATATCCGCCGCTAAAAACCTGATTGTATCCGCCATCTTTTTCTTCATTTCTAAATTCATATATCTTCCTTTATTAGTTTTTATGCCTGTATAAATATTTTTTAAGTAGTTTATTTAGCTCATTTTTTAAATTTTCATCAAATTCATTTAATTCTTTTTCCAATTCTACTGCTAAAATATCCGCTTTTTTATTTGCTTCATTTTCTCCTAAAATTGTAACAAAAGTGTTTTTGTTTTCATCAACTCCGCTGCTTTTTCCTGTTGCATATTCATCAAGTAAATCAAGCAAATCATCCTGAATTTGAAAAAGCAGCCCTAATTTTAAACCAAAATTATATAATTTTTCAGCCAACTCGGGTTTATTTACAATAACAGCGCCCATTTTAAGACTTGCGGCAATTAATTTTCCTGTTTTGTTAAGATGCAAAAATTTAAGCTCATCTAATTTAAGCTCTTTATTTTCAAAAAAACAGTCAATCGCCTGTCCTAAAACCATTCCGTTTGGACCGGCATTTTCACTTAAAATTTTAATAAGTTCTACTTTAACATCACTGTGTATAGGAGCTTTGCTTAAAACTTCAAATGCATAAGTATTTAGTGCATCTCCTACTAAAATTGCGGTAACTTCATCATATGTAACGTGTAAAGTTGGATGATTTCTTCTAAGAGCCGCATTATCCATAACAGGTAAATCATCGTGAATAAGCGAATAAGTGTGAATAAGTTCAATTGCAAAACTGGCATATTTTGCATTTTCTGTTAATAAAGGATTATAAGCTTTAACAACCGCTAATAAAAGATTTGGTCTAAATCTTTTGCCACCTGCTAAAAGCATTTCATTTAAAGCCTTTTCAAAATACGGGTGAAAAGAATCTGCTTTAATTAAATGTTGTTTTATAAAATTTTCCATCTATTTCCTTAACGCTATATTGATTTTTATTCCGTTGTTTTGTAGCGTAATTGTAACATTTTTGTCAAATGAGAGCATATATAAAAGCTCCTTAAAAGAGGTTATTTTTTTATTATTTACTTTAATAATCTTTCCACTTTTTAAAAAATATCTGTTTTGTAAGTTTTTAGGGAGATAAGTTATAAGATTTTTATCAACTTTTATGCCGTAAAACTCAAGAGGGGTAAAATTATATTGAAGCTTTCTTATTTTTAAAAAATAACTACCTTTATTTGTAGTGATTTTAACTTTTTTATTCAATTTATTTAGCAAAATTAAATCCGTAAAAATTTTAGGATTAGCTTTTTTATTGTTAATTAATAAAATTTTTTCACCAGGTTTTATGTTTGTATAAAAAGGATTTGAATATAAAACTTTCATATTTTTATCAACTTTTATACCGATATCTCCCCAATATCCGTATCGGACAAAATGCATTAATCTCTTTTTATCCAAAAATCCGCCGTTTCCAACACCGTAAGCCCTGCAAAAAATATCACTTATAACGGTATTTTTAGGAACATTTACACTTAGTTTTGAAAAATGAAGAAAATATCCTTTGCTTGCATAACTTCCTACAAAAGCAACATTTTGTTTAAATCCCCCCATCCACCAGCCAAGACGGGGATTTTCATTAAATTTAATTATTTTGTTATTTTCATGAGAAATTACATACATTCCGCTAAAAGCATCATAAAAAAGATAATGTTTAGGTTTTAAAAAAGTTACGCTTTTTGTTTTTGTAACAGGAATTGAAGCTTTTATAAAAGAGTATTTTTTATAACAGACTGAAAAATTAGGAATAGCCGCCAATAAAAAAATAGGAATGAAAAAAATAAGTTTTTTCATTGACCTAAATTCATACCGCCAAACATATTCATAGCCTGAGCTTTTTTGTCATCTACCGCCATTTTTATTGCATCGTTTACAGCACTCATAATAAGAATTTGCAACGATTCTTTATCTTCTAAAACAGAATCATCAATTTTTAAATCAACAAGTTCAAACTGACCGTTTACAGTAGCTTCAACAAGTCCGCCACCGCTTTTTGCAGTGTATGTTTTATTGTTTTGCTCCGCCATACCCTCTTG
>JALUWM010000092.1 GCA_027019465.1 Campylobacterales bacterium | reverse complement strand
TTTACCTGATATTTTTCTATAATTTTGTTGCTTTGATTTATATTTTTAAGGTTTTGTGAAATTTGTGTATTTGCACATCCTAAAAAAATAAATGGAATTAAAAGTAGTTTTTTCATATTTTATCCTTATTCATAAAATGTTACGGAACTTTTTCCGAATTTTTTTGTTTTTGTTTTTTTATATTTTCCAAGTATTTCAGGAAATTTGTAATTACTTTGGTGTTCTATTAATATTTTTTCAACATTAATTTTTGGCATCTTTTTTATTAAATCTTGTGTTTTTTCATAAATATCTTCAAAACCTTCTCTTATCGCAAAAGGAGGGTCAAAATAAAAAAATGCTTTTTCTTTTTTTCTTTGAAGATTATCTATAATATCCCAAACCCTCTCAAAAGCGTCTCCAAAAAATATTTCGCATTTTTTGCTCTCTTCTTTTTGCAAAGAATTTATGTTTTTTTGAAGTACTTTAAGAGCATTGGAGTCTTTTTCTATGAAGTAAGACTTGTTGGCTCCTCTGCTTATAGCCTCAAGGCCTATACTTCCTACTCCTCCGAACATTTCTACCCATATGGAATCAGGGATTTCCCATTGAAGAGAGTTAAATATTGACTCTTTTAGTATTTGTTTTGTGCTTCTTGTGGTTTCTTTCTCATTCATATAGAGTTTTTTGCCTTTATATTTTCCTCCTATTATTTTTATATTACCTTTTTCCATAATGCTCCTTTATTAAACTTTTTAGTTTTTTGGTAAAATCTTCCATAAGTAAATCTAATTCCGTTTCAAAATTTTTTTTTGGCAAATTAAAAATTTTTTCTAATTGTATTAAAAGAGATGCTTTTGTAAAAGGCTTTTTAATATCGTTGCCTATAATAATATCACCTTTTTTGGGATTATCACTTACAACTTGCCCGTTTTTTGATAAAAATTCTTTTAAATAAATTTCTAAAGTTTCTTGTAAAAGAGGAGAATCGCATTGTATTCTAACTTTCATTTTTACCTTTTTTTAAAAAATTTTATCAAAAATTTAAGATTTTTAAAAATTTGCCGATATTCTTTACAATAAATTAAAAGGATTAAAAATGGATATTTTTAGCAATATCAAAAATGTTCAAAATACAACTTATGATAATAAACATGTTACCCATACTAATGAAAATATGTATAGACAAAAAATAGAAAAAAATTTTGAAACAGACAATAAAGATTTAATAAAAAAGAAATCAACTGAAGATATAAAAAAAGAACTTGAACATTTAACAGAGCAATTAAATAAAGAGATGAATCCTCTAAATACAGATTTAGAATTTAAATATAATGATAAAATAGATAATTTTAGTGTATTTGTAATAGATAAAAAAACAGATAAAATAATAAGAAAATTTCCTCCTAAAGAAGCACTAAGGCTTATGGAAAAAATGAGGGAACTTGTAGGAATGTTATTTGATAAGAAAGGATAAAAATGGCTGATTTTGGAACATTAAGCTCTCTTGGAATAGGGAGTGGCGTATTAAATTCTAATTTAATAGATAAATTAAAAAATGCAGATGAACAATTAATGATTGATCCTCTAAAATCTAAATTAGATTTATTACAAAAACGTCAGACTGCTTTAAGTAAATTCATTACTATTGCCTCAACTGTAAAATCAGACACGATAGATTTAGCACAAGGAACTGCTTTTGAAAAAGTTAGTACAAATGTAAATGGAAGCAGTGTTAGTGTCAGTGCGAGTGCAGGGGTTAAACCTCAAGTCTTTGATATTAATGTTAAAAATATTGCAAAAAACGATATTTATGAGAGTAAAGGATTTGCCAGTCTTGATACACAAATAGCCAATAGTGATGCTACATTAACTTTAGGAGTAGGAACAAGCAGTGTAAATATTAATTTAAATGCCGGAGCTACTTTGAGTGATTTAAAAGATGCGATAAACAATGCCAATGCAGGAGTTAGTGCTCAAATTATAGATACCGGTATAGGTAATGATCCTTATAAATTAATTTTAAAAGCAAATGATACGGGAAAAGACAATATTATAAAATTTGATTATGGGAGTATAGATGATTTAGGGCTTAATCAAACTGTTTATGAGTCAGCTTCTTATAGCTCTGATACTGATGAAGTTAATAACAGTGGTGCTGAACAAACTTTTAAAGCCTCAATTAACGGTATTGATTATTCTATGAATGTTGCAAATGGAGCTACGGTGAGCGATTTTGTAAATGCAATAAATAACGGAGATTTACAAGACTCATCTGGTAATTCACTTAAAGGAATAAGTGCTTCTTTTACAAATGGACATATACAAATATCTCTTCAACAAATAGGTGATATTTCATTTGACGATACAAATTTAACAACAGATATTAACAATAATACAGATTTTACAAATTCAAATAGAATTCAAACGGCCGAAGATGCAGTTTTTGATTATAATAATGTTGAAATAGAAAGAAGCAAAAACGAAGTAACCGATTTAATTCCCGGAGTTAGTATCAATCTACTTTCAAGTGGTGATTCACAGGTTAATATTGATAGTAATATAGATGATATAACAAAAAGTATTCAACAATTTGTAGCTGATTATAATGCGATGATAAGTAATTTACAAAATTTAACCGCTTTTAATAAAGATAGTGGGAATGTAGGTCTTTTTCAAGGAAATAGTGATTTTACTATGATATCTTCAAAATTAAGCTCTGATTTATTTGATACTACTTTAAATTATACTACGACACAATCTGATTTAAATGGGAATTCATATCAAACTCAGGCTATTTTTTCAGCAGCTGATATGGGATTAAGTATGAATAGAACAGGGATGTTAAGTTTTGATGCAACAACATTTCAAAATACATATGCAAAACATCCTGATTTGGTAGAACAATTTACAACAAACGCTTTTACAAAATTAGACAGTGACTTTGATTCAATAGCTACAGGGAATAATTCCGATCTTGAATTATTATCTCAAAATATACAAAATCAAGAAAAAGATTATCAAAATAGAATTGATTCAATGAACGAATATTTAGATACAAAATATAATATTATGTCAGAACAATTTGCTTTATATAATGATACGATAAATCAGTTTAATGTACAAAGTAAATCTCTTAATATGACAATACAACAAGCTATAAATTCTAAATAAAGGGTAAAAAATGACATATAATGCAAATATAATGAATAATTATAATCAATTAAATTTAGGTGTAGATGATCCAGCAAAGCTTGTGTTAATGATGTATGAAGGAGCTTTAAGATTTGCAAGTTTTGTAAAAAAAGCTATAAAAGAAAAAAATATTGAAAAAAAAGTAAAATTTATAAATAAAACATCTGATATTTTTGTAGAACTTATAAATATATTAGATTTTGAAAAAGGTGGTCAAATAGCTTATTATTTAAATGGACTTTATGCATACCAGCTGGAACTATTAGCAAAAGCAAATGCTGAAGATAATGTAGATCATATTGACCAAGTAATAAATGTTTTAAAAGAGCTTATAGTGGCGTGGAAAGAAGAAACAGGTATTAATTAATGAAAGAAAGTTATTCATTAAATGAGATAAAACTTGCTGTAATTAATGAAAACGTGGGAAAATTACAGCAAATATCTAATAAGGAGCCTTGTTTTTCTTCTATTGATGAGGCAAAAGAGATTTTAAGTTATATTAATCTTGCAAAAGAGATTATAAAAAAAGAAAAATTAAGACTTTTTAAAAATATGCAAGAGATTAAAAAATTAAAAAAATTTAATCAAAAAGATATTAAAAGTGGAATAGATTTTAAGATATAGGTCTAAAAAAGCTGCTTCCACTTCCACTGAAAAATCCATAATGTAGATATCTGTTAAGTTCTGGATATAACATAAGAGCTGGTTTTAGTAAATCATTAAGTTCTGTGGGAGAAAAATTCTGCAATATTTCAGTGGTTTCTTTTTTATCTAAATCAGTTGGGCTAGGATTAAAAAATTGCTCTTTATACATTTTATAAACATCTGGAGTTGAACATTCAATTGGAGGAGTGAAAATTTCTAAATTTAGGGCTTTTTCATTTCTTGGTTTAACAATATCTCCTCTTCCATAAACATCTGCAACATCGCAATCATATAAGAAAAACGCAACATCGCTTCCTATTTTTTTACCTATTTTTATGAGTTCTTCAGTAGATAAATTAAGTTTACTTTTTTCATTAACTAATTTTAAAAATGCTGCAGCATCACTGCTTCCTCCGCCAAGTCCCGCCATTTCCGGAATATTTTTTTTAATTCTTATCTCTTTGCCTATAAACCATTTTTTTATTTCCGAATATTCCTGAGTTAGTTCTACATAGGCCTTAAAAACAGTATTATCTCTTAGGGCACAATTTATATCGCCTTTTATGTCAAACTTATCTGATTCAACAATTTCTATCTCATCATATAGATTATCAACTTTCATAAATCTTGAATTTAAAAGATGGTAATATCCGTCATGTCCTGTGATTTTTAAGAACATATTAACTTTTGCTGGTGCTTTTATTTTCATTTATAACCTTTGAAAAATTTTTTAAATTTTCTATGTTTATAGATTTTACTGCTTTTTTATTTTCTTCTTTTATACTTTCTATTAATTCACCTCTTAAAATAGTAACTTCTTTTGGTGCTTCAATACCTATTTTTACCTGATTTTTGTCAATAGAAATTATATAAATTTCTATATTTTCTCCTATTTTTATTTTTTCATTTAATTTTCTGCTTATTACTAACATAAATTTATCCTGTTTAGAAGATAGCTTATTTTATCTTCTTTTATTTCAATTATACTTAAAAATTTTTTAGTTTTTATTTTATAAATACCTTCTTGTTTTATTTCAAAATTATTTATATCAAGTTTTCTGCCTAAAATCAAATCTTCTTCATTGTTATAATTATTTTCTTTTGGCCATATATAATTATAAGGATCTAATTTTTTTTCACATTCATAAAAAAAATTTCCTTCATTTATTCTTTCAAGATAAGTTAATGTTCCGGTAGTTCCTAATCTTTGAGCTATATCAAATCCGAGACTTCTTATATATGTTCCTTCACTGACAACTGTTTTAAATGTAATAAACGGATGAGAATAATTTATAAGTTCAATATCAGAAATTTCTATTTGTGTTTCTTTTAATTTAAATTTTTCATTTTCTCTTGCCAGTTCATAAGCTCTTTTACCGTTTATTCTTTTTGCTGAATATTTTGGAGGAAGTTGAAGCTGTTTTCCTAAAAATGAATTTAAAACTTCTTTTATTTTTTCTGTGTCTATTTTTTCTACATTTTCTATTTTTTCAATTTTTTCTATATCAAGGGTAGGGGAAGAGGCTCCAAGTATTAGGGTTGTAATGTATGCTTTTGGTGTTTTTTTAAGGAATCTGAAAAATTTTGTATATTGCCCGGTTGCAATTATTAAACATCCACACGCAAATGGATCAAGAGTTCCTGAAAATCCCATTTTTTTAATTCCATATTTTTTCTTTAATTGATTTAAAAATTTATTAGAGCTAATAAACATTGGTTTATTTGCTACAAAAAGCATATTTTTACAATCCATTAAATTCCTTTTTAACAAGTAACTCATTTACTTCTTTGCCCATTCACTCATTTTCCCATTTAAGCTTTTTCTACAAAATCACTTAAGATTTCTCTTATACTACCTCCAAAATCAATTTTTAATTTGGTTTTATTTCCTGCTTTATTTATGCCTATTACTCTTCCTGTACCAAAAACTTTATGTTTTACTAAAGAGCCTGTTTTTAAGCTACTGTGTTCTTTTAGATTTACTCTTTCCCCTTTAATAAGTCCGGCTTCTGTTAAAAATCTGCTTTTTGAAACCCTGCTTCTTTGACCTCTTATATATCTTGTTTCAACAAATGATAAAGTAAGTTCTTTTTTTGCTCTTGTAATAGCTACATACGCTAAGCGTCTTTCTTCTTCTATATCAGCATCTCCAAGTGGAAAAAATCCTTCTTCCAGTCCTATTACATAAAGATAATCAAACTCAAGCCCTTTGCTTGCGTGGATACTCATAAGATTTATTGTTTCATTTGTGATCTTGTCTTGGTCTGATTCTAATGAAAGTTCATTTAGAAACTCTCTTAATGTTAAATCATATTTATCTTTCATAAGTCCGTAAAATTCTTCTATATTTCTGGCTTTGTCTTCGTCTTTATAAGCTTTTGAAAGATTTATTTTTTCTTCAATAAGTTCAGGAAGATTATCTATTGAGGCTTTACTTAAAATTTCCATATCTTTTACAAACTCTTTTAGGGTTTTAGCCGTTTTTTTGCTCACAAATTCAAGTTCGTTTTCTTTTATAAATTCAATAAAGGATTTTTCAGCTTTTGCGTTTTCTAGTTTATTTATGGTCGTTTTCCCAATTCCGCGTCTTGGTTTATTTACAATTCTTTTAAAAGAGTAATCATCATTTTCATTTACAAAAATTCTTAAATAGCTTATTAAATCTTTTATCTCTTCTCTTTCGTAAAATCTCATTCCACCTACGAGTTTATAAGCAATTCCTTCATTTCTTAGTCCGTCTTCAATAGAGCGGGAGAGGGCATTAATTCTGTAAAGAATGGCAATATTTTTTGGATTTACACCGTTTTTTATAAGATTTTTTATTTCTTTTGCTATTGTTTCTGCTTCTGTAAGTTCATTGTATTTGCCTATGACTCTAACTTCCTTACCATCTCCAAGGGCTGAAATTAATTTTTTATTATACCGTTGTTTATTAAAAGATATTAAAGAATTTGCAGCATTTAATATTTGATTTGTTGAGCGGTAATTTAATTCAAGTTTTATAACTTTTGCTTTAAAATCTTTTTCAAATTCTAAAATATTTTTATGATTTGCCCCTCTAAATCCGTAAATACTCTGGTCGTCATCTCCCACTACACAAATATTATTGTGGTTTTTACACAGTTTTTTTAAAAGTAACAGCTGAATTTCATTAGTGTCTTGATATTCATCTACCATAATATATTGATATTTATTGCTTATTTCATTTGCTAGCTCGTCATTCTCATCTAAAATTTTATATGTTAAAAGAAGTAAATCGTCAAAATCAACTAAATTATTTTCTATTAAATAATTTTGATATTTATCATAAATATGAGCCATTTTTTTATAGTTTGTATCATTAGCAAGAGCATAGACTTCATCCGGGCTTAAGAATGAATTTTTATATCTGCTTATTTCTTTACTCATATAATTTGGTGGTAATTCGGTTGATATTTGTTTTAATATCTTTTTTTGGTCATCTTTATCTATTATTACAAAATTATTGTCTCTATTTAATAAATGAATATAAAGTTTTAAAAACATAAGTCCGAATTTATGAAATGTTACTAAAAGGGGAGGGTGGGAAATATTGTTTTCAATCATACTAAGAGCTCTTTGTCTCATTTCACTTGCGGCTTTATTGGTAAATGTAAGAGTTAGGGTGTTTGCCGGGTCTATTCCTAAATTTAAAAGATAAGCAAGCCGTGTAGTAATCGTTTTTGTTTTTCCGCTTCCTGCCCCTGCTAAAATTAATAAAGCTCCGTCAATATGTGTAGCTGCTTTTTGTTGTTGTTCGTTTAATTCATCTAAAAATTTCATTTGTCCTGCTTTTTTATTTAATTATAACAAATTTTTTTGCTTTTTAATATAAGATTTAGTTATAATTAGATATAAATCAATTTATGAAGAGGAGATAATGATTACAAAATATCTGGATAAAATTTACACATTTTTAGTGATAAACAAAGAGTTTAGTTTTTCAAAAGCAAGTAAAGTTCTTGGTATCTCTCAGCCGGCGGTTACCCAACAGATAAGAATATTGGAAAAATATTTAGGAGTTACTCTTTTTGAGCGGAAAAAAAATGGGGTTATTCTTACTAAAAATGGGCAGAATTTTTTAAAAATTGCAAAAGAATTTGATATCTTTTTAGAAGGATTTGAAAATAAAATAGAAAAATTTAAAAATCTTGATATGCCTTTTGTAATAGGGGCTTCTCCGACACTTGGGAGTTATAATCTGCCTGAATGTATAAAATATTATAAAAGTTTAATAAACAAAGATATAAATTTAGTAATTAAAAGCAATGCCTCTTTATTGGAAGATATTCAAAATGCTGTTATTGATTTGGGCTTTGTGACAAAAAAAGTAGATAACGGCTTGGAATATGTCGAATGGATGGATGATGAACTGGTTGTTTTTTCAAATAAACTTCTTCCAAGAAGTATTGAGTTGGAAGATTTGAAAAAATATAAGATTATCTGTAGAGAATCTAATTCTTCCACCAGGGAATTTATAAAAAAAGTTTTTGAAAAAGAAGGATTTAAATGTGATGATTTAAATGTCGTCAGTGTTGTTCATAACTCTACCGCCCTAAAATATACCGTTAAAAATTCAAGTGAGCAGGTTGTATCTATTATTTCAAAAATGGTTATAAAAGACGAGCTTAAAGAGGGTAAATTATTTGGAGCAAAAATAAAAGGGCTTAATTTAAAAAGAAAAGCATATATGGTTTTTAAAACAAAAACAAAAGAGATTGAAGCTGTTGTGAATTTTATTAATTCATAAATTTTTTATTTCTCGGATTTAATTCAAACGGATTTTGGGTCTTTTCCGGCTCTGGTTTTGGAAGTGTTGCCGCCACATTTATAAAAAGTGGTGTTTCTTCCTCTGTAATTTGAATAATTGCACTTAAAGGCACACTTACCACGCTTCCTATGTTTTCTTCTCCAAATCCGGCTTCAAATGTTAATTTATTATCCATTATTTTTGCAGTGCTTAGGGTATAGTTTGCAAGTGTAAACACCAAAACTTCGCCAAAAGCACTGCTTATATGTTTTGGTAATTCCGGATTAAAAGTTATTTTATCAGTTGAACATAAAACATCAAACTCTTCAGCATTTGGAATTAAAAATTCCAACAGCTCTTTTGCATGTTTTGCTTTTATTTTTCTAAATTTAGTCGTTTGTAATATCATTAATTACTCCTTTAAATTCAAAAAGTATATTATCTACTTCTTTTATTCCTTTTTGCCAAAAATCTTCTTTTTCTATATTAAGTCCGAAAAGTTCCATAAATTGTTTTTTAGGTGGGATGCTTCCGCCAAGGCTAAGGAATTTAATATATTTTTCTTCAAAATTTTCAAAATTTTCTTTGTAAAGCCTAAATAGTGCTAAGACTAAAAGCTGGGCATATGAATATGAATAACAATAAAATGGAGAATGGATAAAATGTGGAATATAACTCCACCAAATTTCGTAATTTTTTGTTAAATATACGCTATCACCAAACATTTTTTGATTTTCTCTCATCCATATTTTATTAAATTCCTTTGGTTTTAACTCATCAAACGAATGAACTTCTCTTTCAAAATTTGTAAATACAATTTGTCTAAATAGAGTTGCAAAAATATCTTCAAGTTTAGAAGCGTAAATTTCTGCAAGCTCTTTTTTGTCTAAATCTTTTTTAAGCTCCTCAAACAAAAGCATTTCTGCAAATATACTAGCAGTCTCTGCCGTTGTTAGAGGAGTATCTTGATTTAGATAGCCAACTTCTCTTGCTAAATATTGATGAATAGCATGTCCTAATTCGTGGGCTAGGGTAAAAACATCTCTTCTTTGATTTGTGTAGTTTAATAATACATATGGATGTGCGTTTGGTGTTGCTGAGTGTGAAAATGCTCCTCCTCTTTTAGCTTCTTTTGGATAAACATCAATCCATTTTTCTTCAAATGCCTTTAGGGCTATTTCATAAAATTTAGGAGAAAATTTTTTAAATGCGTTTAGTACTAACTCTTTTGCTTCTTCAAAAGTAATTTCAGAGTTTTTATCTGTAAATTTTAGTGGAGCGTATCTGTCATAATCATATAATTTATCATAACCAAGGAGAGATTTTTTTATTGTATAGTATTCTTCTACAATTTTTGTATTTTCATTTACGCTTTTAACAAGAGCATCTACACTTTTTTTGCTAACTTTGTTTGCCATATGTCTTGGCATTTCGGCATTATCGTAACCTCTTATTTCCACATAATCTATTTTCCAGTCTTTTTTGATTTGATTATAGATAAAAGCAAACAGATTTTGATGAGGTTTTAGTCCTTGAGTTAGGCTCACCCCGGCTTTTTTTCTTTCGTTTCTGTCATTTGAATATAATTTGCTTAAAACTTCTTCTTCACTTAATTTCTTACCTTCAAAGAAAAATTTAAGGCGGCTTATATGTTCATCAAAAAGCCTTGTAAAAGCGCTAGAAGATGTTAAATCTTTTTTCATTAATATTTTTTCTTCTTTTTCGCTTAGTTTATACGGAGCCGTTTGTTGGAGATGAATTAAATAATATTTATAAATTCCGCTGTTATCAATAAATCTTTGCTGTTTATCAATTGGAAGATAGATAAATTCAAGTTCAAACCAAATAAGATGCTCTTCTACTTTGTTTGACAGTTCTTCAAAAGCCGCTAAAAAATTTCCTTTATTTGAATCTGTTGCAAATTGTAAAAATATATAAGTTAAACTTCTGCCAATATTTTCTAAAATTTCTTCATATTTTTTTAAAACTTCTAAAAATTCTTCAGGTGTTAGGGTATAAAGTCTGTTCTTGTATAGTTTTTCAAAATCTTGTGCTTTAAATTCTGCTTTTTTTAAAAATTCTTCTGCTTCTGGTATTGAGTTAAAAAGTGTTGTTAAATCCCAGTTCATTTATATCCTTTTTAGCTAATTATATCATATTCTTCAATTTCTCTAAATCCTAAAATAGCATTTATCATTGCCATTTTTTTGAAATATTTTAAATCGCTTTTTTGGATATTTTCTTCTTTTAAAAATCCTTTATCTAAAAGTTCAGCTCTTTTAGTGCCTTTAAGCAGGGGATATTTTGGTGTTAGCCATTCTTTGCCTGTATAAAAAGCTAAATTCGAAATTGTAGTGTCGGTTATAAGATTATTTTTGATTAGGATAAACTCGTCAAAATTAGTGTAAAATGAAAAGTGTAAAGTGAAAAAATCTCTGTTTTTGTATTTAAATTTATAATCAAAATTATCAGTCTTTATTATTTTAAATTTTTTAAATTTTCTTTCTTTTATAGGAAAAGTTTCAATGTTAATAATTTCTTTTTCATTATATACAACTCTCATCCTTAACTTTTCACTTTTTTTATACTTTTCACTTTTCACTTTTAACTTTTCATTTATATCAGTTTTCCATTTAAAGTGTTGAGCCGTTCTTTTCATCCTCTCTAAGTGATAATCTAAATTTAATATGTTACCATTTTTCACATATATTGTTTCAATAAATTCCATTTTGTCTCCAATGATTAAATTTTATACAGTTTTTTTGGCATCTAAAATTTTTTCTTTGATATAATTATCTCAAAACTAAACAAGGAGAGCAAATGAGTGCAGAAAAATTCTTAAAAGAATGTAAAGAAAACGAAATAGAATTTATAGATTTCAGATTTACGGATATAAAAGGTGTATGGCATCATGTAACATATGATATGGATGCTATTGATGAAGATACATTTAAAAATGGCGTTCCTTTTGATGGAAGCAGTATTCCAGCATGGCAACCAATTAATGATTCAGATATGATTTTAATGCCAGATATTGAAATTGGGACACATTTTATAGACCCATTTACAGCTGACCCTACAATGGTAGTGTTTTGTGATGTTTTGAATACAGATTATACCCCATATCACAAATGCCCAAGAGGAATTGCTAAAAAAACTTTAAAATATTTAGAAGAAAGCGGAATAGGAGATGTTGCTTATTTTGGACCTGAAAATGAATTTTTTGTATTTGACAATGTTGTGATTAAAGATGAAATTAATTCTCAGGCTTATGAAGTGGATTCAAGCGAAGGTGTATGGAATGATTATGCAGATTTTGGGGATGAATTAAATATTGGGCATAGACCAAGAACAAAAGGCGGATATTTTCCGGTAGCTCCAATTGACAGTATGGTTGATTTAAGAGCTGAAATGGTTCAGACTCTAAAAGAAGTAGGGCTTGAAACATTTGTTGTTCATCACGAAGTTGCGCAGGCTCAAGGAGAAATAGGTGTTAAATTCGGAACTCTTGTAGAAGCTGCGGATAATGTTCAAAAACTTAAATATGTTATTAAAATGGTAGCTCATTTAAATGGAAAAACTGCTACATTTATGCCAAAACCTCTTTATGGAGATAATGGAAACGGAATGCATGTTCACCAATCAATTTGGAAAAATGGTAAAAACTTATTTTATGATAAAGAGGGATATGCAGGACTTAGTGATATAGCGAAAAAATATATTGCCGGTGTATTTGCTCACGCTGATGCAGTTTCAGCATTTACAGATGCTTCTATGAACTCATATAAAAGACTTCAACCAGGATTTGAAGCTCCAAATATTTTAGCGTATAGCGCAAAAAATAGAAGTGCTTGTTGTAGAATCCCTTTTGGAGCAGGAGAAAAAGCGGTTAGAACAGAATTCAGATTCCCTGACAGCACAGCAAATCCATATCTCGCATTTAGTGTAATGTTACTTGCAGGACTTGATGGAATTAAAAACAATCTTGAAATTTATGAAGCGGCAAGAGAACCTTTAGATGAAGATTTGTTTGAATTAAGCCTTGATGAAATTAAACAAAGAGGAATTAAAACCCTTCCGGCAACTTTAAGAGAAGCGATTTATGCAGTTGAAGATGAGCTTGAAAATGAAAACAGTTTCTTAAAAGCTGTAATGAGCGAAGAGTTTATTAAAACTTATATTGATTACAAATATGAAACAGAAATTATTCCGGTAGAAGGAAGACCTCATCCATATGAGTTTATAACTACTTACTCTTGTTAGTTCCTTCTTTTTCCCTTTTTTTGATATAATTAACCTCAAAAAGGTCGTTTTTTGAATGTTTTAATTTTAGAAGATAGTAAGTTATATGCTAAATTAATAAAATCAAATATTGAAAAATATCTTATTTTTGCAAAGTGTGATGTTGTCTCTTCTTTTGAAGAATTAAAAAAAATAGATAAAAAATATGATTTATATATTGTTGATTATATATTACCTGATACCAATGAAGATGAACATATAAAATATTTATTAGAACAAAATGCAAAAATTATTGTTATGACTCAATATGAAGATAAAATTTATAAATCTTCTTTTATGAACGATATAATAGATTTTATTATTAAAGAAGATATTTCTATTATAAATTATTTAATAAGACTTGTTAAAAGGATTTATAAAAATCAGTTTAAAAATGTATTGGTGGTTGATGATTCTAAATCTATTAGACTTTATCAAAAAAAATTTTTAAAACTCTTAAATTTAAATGTTTTTGAAGCCAAAAACGGGCAAGAAGCTCTTGAAATTATAAAAAAAGAAAAAATAAATTTTGTTATAAGCGATATAGAAATGCCAAAAATGAATGGTGTTGAAATGGTAAAAGAAATTAGAAAAACAAAAAATATAGATGAATTACCTATTTTAATTGTTTCAAGTACTGAAAATTTATTTATAACTTTTCAAATTTTAAAACTTGGTGCGAATGACTTTATAAAAAAACCTTTTGATAAAAACGAATATATTATAAGAATCAATAATATTTTAGATATTTATGATTATTTAATTAACTATAAAGAAGAAAGAACTATTGACGGACTTACAAAAATATATAATCGTTTTTTTCTTGAAAACAGTTTTGAGCAGATTTTTAAATTTTATAAACAAAAAATCGTTGCTATACTTGATATAGATTTCTTTAAAAAAATAAATGATACATACGGTCATCAAGCAGGTGATAAAATTCTTACTTATTTTGCCAAGCATATAAAGAACAATTTAAGAAAAGATGATTTGATAATAAGATATGGAGGTGAAGAATTTTTGGTATTTATGCCAAACACTACAAAAGAAGAGGCATATATTGTGCTTCATAAAATAAAAAATTCCCTGCAAATAGTAGATGGAATAAAATTTACTTTTTCCGCGGGAATTGCAAATGAAGGTGAAACATTGGCTGAAATGATAAAAAAAGCAGATGAAAGATTATATAAAGCCAAAGAAACTGGTAGAAATAGAATAGTTTATAAAGGTTAATGGGGAATATAAACTTTATTTATTAATTCTTCATATTCATTATATGGATTGCTGTCTATTGTGATTCCTCCGCCACTTTTGTAAGTGAATGAGTAAATGGGTTGATGGGTTAATGGGTTGATGAGTGGATGGGTTGATGACAGAACTTGGAGCTTGGAACTCAAATCTTCTCCTCTCTCAATATATCTAATAATCACAGCACTATCTAAAAATGTTTTTTCATCTGTTATTCCAAAAATTCCGGTGTAATAGCCTCTTTTATAATTTTCAACTTTTTTTATAATTTCAACTGTTTTTTTCTTAGGAGTTCCGGTGATGCTTCCGGCTGGTAGCATTTTTAAAATTAATTCAAGCCAATTTTCTCCCCAATTTTTAGGAAGTGTGGCTTCAATCTCGCTGCTGACTTGTAATAGCTCTTTATTTCCGGCTTTTATCTTATCTATAAAACGGAATTTATTTACTTTTACATCTTTTCCTATAATTCCTAAATCATTTCTAAGTAAATCAACAATCATTGTGTGTTCTGCCATTTCTTTAATATTTGAAAGTATTTTTTCTTTAGCACTTGGAATATTTGCATCAATAGTGCCTTTCATAGGATAGGTATAGATTTTATTATTCTCAATTTTTACAAATCTTTCCGGAGAAAAACATACAAATTTATCTTTAAAAAAAAGTTTAAAAGGGGCTTTTGATATAGAGTAAATTTCTTTTAAGTTTAAGTTTGTATCTATTAATGTTGGAAAAGTTAGATTCAGTAAATAAGTATTTCCCTTTTTTATTTCTTCAATCACTTCATTAAAGGCTTTTTGATATTTTTCAAAAGATATTGGATATTTTTTTAGGTGGATGGGTGGATGAGTGGATGGGCGGATGGGCGGATGGGTGAATAAGGGAAATGAGAAATAGATGTTTTTTAAATTTTTTACATCTTTAATAAAAATATTCCCTTCAAAATCAATCAAAAAAAATTTTAAATTCTCCATTTTCAATTTTCAATTAAATATTTAAGTATTCCCATTCTCACAGCAACTCCGTTTTTAACCTGCTCTAAAACAAGACATCTTTCATCTTCCATTACTTCATCGCTTAAATCTATATTTCTATGTACAGGTCCTGGATGCATTATTAAAATATCTTTATCTTTAATTAAATTTTTTGTTATTTGGAAATTAGCTGCGTAATCTTTAAGAGAAGAAAAACTTACCTGTGAGTGTCTTTCTGTTTGTGTTCTAAGACTAATTACAGCATCTGCAAAATCTATTGCTTCTTTTAAATTATATGTTGTTGGAAGATTGGTTTTTGGCAAGAAATGAGGAGGTGCCACAAGTAAAACTTTTGCACCAAATCTTGTAAAAAGTTCAATATCTGAATTTGCAACTCTTGAATTTTTAATGTCTCCTACGATTGCTATTTTTTTCCCTTCTAAACTTCCCCATTTTTGAAGAAGGGTAAACAGATCTAAAAGCCCCTGGGTTGGATGTTGATGAGCTCCATCTCCTGCGTTTATAATAGAGCTTTTTACATATTTTGAAAGAATCTTAGGCACACCTGATAGTTTATGACGTACAACAATAGCACTTGGTCCCATTGCATCAAGATTTGCAGCCGTATCAAAAAGGGTTTCACCTTTAGCAGTTGAGCTTCTTGAAACATCTAAATTAACAATATCAGCGCCTAATCTTTTGGCAGCTATTTCAAAAGAGCTTCTGGTACGAGTTGAATTTTCAAAAAAGATATTAATTATCAGTTTACCTTGAAGCTCATTTCTTTTTTTTTCATCAAGATATTTTGTTGCATATTTAAAAATTTTTAATATTTCTTCTTTATTTAAATCTTTTGTATGAGTTAAATGTTTTGACATTTAAATCCTTTTTTGTATAATTTTACTATATCTTTAAAAAAAAGGAGAAAAAATGGATTTCGGAATGATTGTTGGTGTTGGATTTGGTATCACTGTTATCTTCATAACATTAGTTTATTTATTTATGATAGGTGCTAAACCTGAATAATTAATTTTTTATTTTTAGATAAAGACGTAGAGGTGGTTCGTACCCTTCTATTGTTTTTGTTTGATTTTTATTTAAAAAATGTTCTAAACTTTCACCTTCTATCCACTCAGTTTTGCGTTGCTCGTTTATAGTTGTATATCGTTTGCCTATAAATTCAATGCTCTTAAAATTTGTTTTTTCAATCCAGTTATATAAAGTTTTAAGTGTTGGAATAAAATAGATATTTTTCATTTTTGCATATCTGATTGGGCTTAGTGCAACTTCTTCATTCCCTTCAATAATTAAAGTATCTAAAATTATTTCTCCTCCTTTTTTAAGTCCGGCTTTTACTTCTTTTAGCATTTCAATAGGGTCTTTTCTATGATATAAAACTCCCATACAAAAAATAGTATCAAATTTTTTTTCATAATATGGGATATGTTCGACCCCAAGAAGTTTATATTCAATATTACTTTTAATAAATGAATTTATAAATTCAAATTGAAGATTAAATAAAGCACTTGGGTCAAAGCCGGTTATGCTTTTTGGATTAGATTTTAACATTCTAAACATATGATATCCGTTATTACATCCAATATCCAAAATATCTTTATTTTCTAAATCCAAAAATTTTTTTATAGTATTCCATTTTATATAACTTTTCCATTCGCTGTTAATAAAAATGTTATTTATTTTAAAAGGTCCTTTTCTCCAAGGTTTAAGCATTTTTGCTAATTCTAAAATTTTAGGATTTTCCTCTCCATTAATTTCTATAATATCTCCTATCTTATATTCGTATTTTAATTTTCTATTTTCCATTTTCCATTGTTTAATTTTTTCGTATATCGGTTCTATATTTTTCCATTCAAACCATTTTTGTCGTTCTTTTAAAATCTCTTTAATATTCAATGCTATCCTTTTTTGTGTATTTGTTAGTAGTATATTGGTATATTGGTATATTGGTTAAAATGACAAATACACCAATAACTAATACACCACTATACAATAATTTTAATTACAATCAAGACAGATTTTTCTCTTTTTTTTGAAATTATATATATTGTTTTTACATTTTTGATAATAAACTCCATATAAATCGTAATTTTCTTCACAATTAGGATATAAATCAAGAGAAATTCCTGTTTTATCTACACAACCTGCAAAAAAAAGTGCTATTATTAAGAATAATATTTTCATAAAAGACCTTTTTAGAAATTATATCAAAGGATGAATATGGCATTAAAAGAAGTTTTGGAAAATTTTATCAAAATTACAAAAATCCCTCATTGCAGCGGTAATACAAAAGAGTTAAGGGAGTTTTTAGAAAATTATGCAAAAAATTTGGGATATGAAGTTTTAAGTGATAAGGCTGGAAATTTATTAGCTAGAAAAAATTTTCCAAAAATATGTTTTCAATCTCATTTGGATATGGTTTGTGTAGGAGATGCTCCTAAAATTGAAGTTATGGAAGAAAATGGATATTTAAAAGCAAAAAATTCGTCTCTTGGGGCAGATAATGGAATTGGAATTGCTATTATGATCTATTTAATGAAAAAGTATGATGATTTGGAATTTTTGTTTACAAACGATGAAGAAATAGGTCTTATAGGGGCTAAAAATTTAGAACTTAATATAAAATCAAAATATCTTTTAAATTTGGATAGTGAAGATGATGATGTTATTTTAATAGGTTGTGCAGGCGGGGTTGATGTAAAAATAAAATATCCTTTAAAAAAGGAAAAAATAAACGGTTCTTATGGAAAAGTGAGTGTTGAAAATTTACCTGGCGGTCACAGTGGTGTTGATATTGATAAAAATATTCCAAACGCAATAGTGGAACTTTTATTTAAAGTTGATAATTTAGCTTTTATTAAAGGAGGGGAGAGAAGAAATTCTATTCCTGTAAATGCTATGGCTTTAGAAGTATTTGAAGGAAGTGAAGAAATCCAAATTTATGATAATGAATATCTTAAATTTTTAAGAAAGCTTCCTTATGGGGTACTTGAATATAATTTTGAATTTAAGCTTCCAAGTAAATCTGTTAATTTTGCTTTGATTGAAGAAGAAAACATAGTGTTAAGTGCTAGGGCAAATACAAATGAAAAATTAGAAGAAATAAAAGAATATATTAAAATTAAAACCCTTGGATGTGAAGTGGATTTTGAAGATGAATATCCAGCCTGGGCTCCTGAGAAAAGTGATTTGGCTTTAAAATTACAGGAAATTACAAGAAATAACTTAGAAGTTATTCACGCAGGACTTGAATGCGGAATTTTAAAAGAAAAATTTCCAAATGTATCAATGGCAAGTTACGGACCCAATATCAAAAATCCACATTCAGTTAGAGAAAAAGTGGAAATAAAATCTATTCAAAAAATTATTAAAAACATAGAAAAACTGTTACAGAGTGTTACAAAAGAGTAATTTTCTCTTTTTTATAACCTCCTTTTTTTTCTCATAGGAATATAATTTTAAAAAAGGCTTATAATGAATATGAATAAAATTATGTCAGGATTTTGGTTTATTTTGGCAATGACGCTCAATTTTGGGTTTTTTTACGGAGATCCTACAAAAATTGCCGAGCATAGTGCTTATGAGCTGTTTGCCGCTATTGTTATTAATCTTATAGCCACTTTTTACAAATTAGGAGATAAAACGCAGCTTGGGGCTGTATTGCTTGCTACAAGTCTGGTTGCAGATATTCAGTTAATATTAGCATCTGTTGTATGGGCTGTAAGTCTTTACGGATTTAAAGATTTCAATCTTACTGTTGCCGTTTCTATTGTTTCGCTTTCAGGTGGGGCATTAATTGCAAATCTTGTTTCGGTAATTTTATTTATCGGAGATACATTAAAATCAAAAAGATAAATATGGAAAATAATCAAGTAATCTGGATAATATTAAAAAAATTAAGAATGCCTTTTTTAGTACTTTTAGTTACTTTTTCTATTTCAATTTTAGGAATGATGTTAATTCCGGGAATGGATAATAAAGGGCATATTTATCATCTTAATTTTTTTGATGCTTTTTATTTTGTGAGTTATATGGCTACAACAATTGGATTTGGAGAATCGCCTTATGCTTTTACCTATCCTCAAAAACTTTGGGTTACGGTTGCTATTTATTTAACGGTAATAGGGTGGTTTTATGCAATAGGAACCATTGTTGCATTAATTCAGGATGATGCGCTTAAAAAAGCAATAGCTGTTAATAAATTTAGAAAACAGATTTTAGGATTAATTGAAGATTTTTATATTATTTTGGGATATAACAGAATTACAAAAGATATAATAAATTCTGCTTCTAAAAATAATATAAGATTTGTTGTTATTGATAAAAATGAGTTAAAAATAGAAGAACTTATTTTGGAGGATTTTTATCCATTTGTTCCTTCTACTGTTGGAGATGCCACAAATCAATATATTTTAAAGTTAGCAGGGATTAATCAAAAAAACTGTAAAGGTATAATCTCTTTATTTGAAGATGATGCAAAAAATATGCAAATAGCAACTATTTGTAAATTATTAAATCCAAAAATTGATTTGATTGTAAAAGCAACATCTAAAAATCAGATTGATTATTTTAAGTCTCTTGGAATCAGATATATTCAAAATCCTTTTGATATTATTGCAAAAAGATTATATCTAAATTTGATATCCCCTTACATATGGCTTTTGGAATTATGGGCTTATGGACACAATTTGAAACTAGAAAAAAAAGATTTACTTCCAAATGGAAAATATATTATTTGTGGATATGGAAGAATGGCACAGGCTTTGGAAAAAGGGCTTAAAAAAGCTGGAGTTGAATATAAAGTTTTTCCTATTTACCCAAAAGAATATTTAGAAAAAAAAGGCGGAGTTATTTTTGGTGATGATGAAGATAAAGAAAATTTAATAAAAATAGGAATAAAAGATGCCGTTGCTGTATTTGCAGCTACAAATAATGATTTATTAAACCTTACTATTTTAAATACAGCAAAGAAATTAAATCCTGAAATTTATACAATAGCAAGAGAAAATTCTCTGGAAGATTTAACAATTTTTCAAGCGGCTAATTTTGATAGAATTTATGTTTTAGAAAAAATCTTGGCAGAATATACAAATACGATTATTTCCAGGGAAATGGTCGATATTTTTATTAAAGAAATTAGAAAAATGGATAATGAATGGGGAGAGGTAATTGTAAATATGCTTATAAATATTGCCGGTATTAATCCTATTTATTATGAAGTTGAAATAAATGAAGAAAACGCCTATGCTCTTAGTTTATATCTTAAAAAAATGAAAATTACATTAGGAGATATAAGAAAATCAAGGGCAAATAGGGAAGAAATTTTAAAAGCTGTTTTTTTACTTTTAAAAAGAGATGATGAATTTATTCTTATGCCTCATCCTGAAACAGAAATGAAAATAGGTGACAAACTCTTAATAACAGGTAATAATGAAGTGATTGAAGATTTTGAATATATAATCAATAATCTTTACGAACTTGAATATGTATTAAATTTAAAAAAAGGAGATTAAAATGCCAATTATTGACGGAATAGTAAGATTTAAAAAAGAGGATTTTGAAAGAGATAAAGAGTTTTTTCAAGGTCTTAAAGAAGGTCAAAAACCTCATACTTTTTATGTAGGATGTTCTGATAGTAGGGTTGTTCCAAATTTAATTACAAAAACACTTCCAGGAGAACTTTTTGTTGTAAGAAATATAGCAAATGTTGTACCACCTGCTGATAGAAATGAAGGAACACTTAAATGTACGGCTTCTATTTTAGAATATGCAGTTAAATATTTAGAAGTTAAAAATATTGTCATTTGCGGACATAGTAACTGTGGAGGTTTAAAAGCACTTTTTTATCCTAAAGAAAAGCTTGAAAAACTGCCAATGGTAAATAGATGGCTTGATTTAATAAAAGATTTAAAAGAAAAAGTTGATGATATAGAAGATATAGCTCTTAGGGAATGGGAGATAGAACAGTTAAATGTTGTCCGTCAGATTGAAAATCTTTTGACATATGATTTTGTAAAAGAAAGATTTGAAAGTGGAGAACTTAAAATTTATGGATGGTATTATATAATTGAAAGTGGAGAAGTTTATAATTATAATTTGGAGATAAAAGAGTTTGAACTTATAAACGGGGAAGAATTTTAATGATTTAGAAGAAAATAGGCTTTTACTCCTTTAGCTATACCTTTAGCCATATATTCTTGATATGTAGGATTAAAAAGTCTGTTTTCTTCCATAGGATTGGTTAAAAATCCTGTTTCTATTAAAATTGCAGGCATTTGTGTACCTACAAGTACATAAAAAGGAGCAGGTCTGACTCCGTTATCTACTACATTGTTATAATGCTTTCTAAGAATATTTAAAATACTGCTTTCTATATTAATTGCAAATTTATCCGATGCAATTATTCTGTTTTTATTTAAAAATCCTAAAATTACACTTTGGTCAAGATAATTAAGCCCTTTAATCCCTTTGTTTTCTATTTTTGCAATTCTTATTGCTCTTGCACTTCTTGTGGGTGATAAATAATAAGTTGTAACACCATGTATCCATTTTACATGTTTTGGGGCTATATTGCAGTGTATTGATATAAAAAGGGAAGCTTTTTTATAATTTGCAAAATGTGTTCTATTTTGTAATGATACGAAATAGTCTGCATTTCTGGTAAGAAAAACTTTATATCCTTCTTTTTCTAAATAATATTTGACTTTTTTTGCAATTTCCAAAACAGCGGTCTTTTCTAATTTTCCTCCTATTCCTATTCCTCCTGTGTCTTTACCTCCGTGACCTGGGTCTATTACTATTATTTTTTGTGAATATTTTTTTAAAGGTATTTTTTGAGCATATGAGTGGTGAAATTTTATCTTTTGTTTTATGTACTTTTGGGTAATATTTGGATTTATAATTAATAAATTTTTTATTTTTTTTATACTTATTTTTATAGGTATATTTGAAGAATATACAATTCTTACAATATTTTTATTATATTGGGCTATTTTTAATGTCAGATTTTTATTTAATCTTTTTTGTATTAATGGTTTTGGAGTGATTGCATAATAAATGTTAATAAAATTTATATATTTTTTGTCTTTTTTTAAAATATAAAATTTATATTTATGAGAAGTTTTTATTTTTAACGGATTAAAAGAGTATATTTTTATATATTCTTTTTTAATTTGTTTTTTGTATGTTAATTTTGATAGTTTTTGTTTATAATCATTTACATTGAAATTAAGATATTCTCCACATTTTATAATTTCTTTTAAAGCAGCAATTTCTTTATTTTTATTATTGTTCAAAATTGAATTTATATAAATTCTTTGGTTTTTATAATAATCCTGATAGGCTGTATTATAATTTTTGGTATTGCAGGCAAATAAAAAAACAGCAAAAAAAAGAAAAAGGAGTGTTTTCATTTTCCTAGTAATTCTTTGATTAAATCTTTTACATGCATTAATTTATCTGCTTTATATGCATAAGCGCCACTAAAAAAAAGACCTGTTTCCTCTTCTCCTATGTATGCATCAGCAAGTCTATCTGCTATGCAGTAGCCCACTTTTTTAGCTTCTTCACCCCTATGACAAGGAAAAACGCAGTTTGAGATACATTTGATTTTAGGACCTTCTTTTTTTTCCACTTTTTTAATAAGGTTTGTTCTGATTCCACGGGCCGGATATCCCACAGGTGATTTCATTAATAAAATATCGTCTTTTTTTGCATTTAGTAAAATTTCTTTAAATATGTCACTTGCGTCACATTCATAGGTTAGGGCAAATCTAGTCCCCATTTGAACGCCGTTTGCACCAAGAGAGATGAATTTTTCTATATCTTTTTTATCCCATATTCCGCCCGCAGCAATAATAGGAATATTTTTATCCCATTTATCAACTTCTTCTCTAACATCCGGGACTAAATGTTCAAGTTGATTTTCTTCTTTAAAACAATCTTCATATTTAAATCCTTGATGACCTCCGCTTAAAGGTCCTTCTACTATTACAGCATCTGGAATTCTTCCGTATCTTTTTTCCCATCTTTTAGCAATAAGCTTAAAAGCTCTTCCTGTTGATACAATTGGAATAAGTGCCACATCTGGAAATTTTTTTGTGTATTCTGGCATATCCATAGGAAGACCAGCCCCTGTTATTATCATATTAGCTCCGGCTTCACAAGAATCTGTTACAACTCTTCCATAATCATTTATGGCATATAAAACATTTGCACCAAGTGGGGCATCGCCGCATATTTTTCTTGCGTTTTCAAAAATTTTTATTAAAGCTTCTTTATTATAAAAATCTTTTTCGCTAAAAGGTCTTCCTTCTATTAGCTCTTTTGCATATTTTTTATTTTCATAATATCCTGTTCCAACTGTGCTTATAATACCAAGTCCGCCTTCTTTGCTAACATTTCCGGCCAGTTTATCCCAGCTTATTCCAAGCCCCATTCCACCTTGGAAAATAGGGTGTTTAATTGTATGCTTGCCTATTTTTAATGGTTTTAATTTACTCATATTCACTCCGTTATTTAACTTTTACTTTTGCAAATTTTCTTTTTCCAATCTGTAAAATATATTCTTTGCTATTTTCAAGTTTAATATCTTGTGAAGATATTTTTTCCTGATTAATTCTAACAGCGCCGCCTTTAATGTGTCTTCTGGCTTCACTTTTTGAAGAAGCTAATTTAGTTTCAACTAATGCATCTACAATATTCATTGGTTCAATTTCAAATTCAGGTATATCTTCTGGAATCTGATTTTGTTTATGTATTTTATCAAAATTTTCTTTTGCTTTTAAGCCTGCGTTTTTACCGTGGAATCTGTCAACTATTTCAATAGCTAAGGCTTCTTTTATCTCTTTTGGGTTTTTGCCTTTAGTTACTTCGTCTTTAAGAGTATTAATTTCTTCAAGTGACTTGTCACTTAGTAATTCATACCACTCCCACATTAATTCATCGCTAATAGATAAAACTTTTGCAAAAATTGTATTTGCATCTTCTGTGATTCCTATATAATTCCCAAGAGATTTACTCATTTTATTTATACCATCAAGACCTACAAGCAAAGGCATCATTACAACACTTTGTTCTTTTCCAAGATTATATGTTTTTTGAAGCTGTCTACCCATCAGTAAATTAAATTTTTGATCTGTTCCACCAATTTCTATATCGCTTTTAAGTGCTACGCTATCATATCCTTGAAGAAGCGGGTAGATGAATTCACTTATTGCAATAGGTGTTTGATTTTTATATCTTTTTTCAAAATCATCTCTTTCAAGCATTCTTGCAACCGTATAAGTTGTAGTAAGTTCTACTATTCCAGCAGCTCCTAATTTATTTAGCCATTTTGAATTGAATACAACTTGGGTTAAATCTTCATCAAGAATTTTAAAAACCTGTTCTTTGTAAGTTTGGGCATTTTTAGCAATTTCATCAGGGGTCAGCATTTTTCTAGTAGCGCTTTTACCTGTAGGGTCTCCTATTTGAGCTGTAAAATCTCCTATTAAAAATTGAACTTTAGCTCCATATTTTTGAAATACTTTTAATTTTTGCAGTAAAACTGTATGCCCTAAATGCAAATCAGGTGCAGTTGGATCAAATCCGGCTTTTATTGTAAATCTTTCACCTGTAGTTAAAAATTTTTTAACTAATTCTTCTATTTTATCAAAGCCTATTATTTCATTTGTACCTCTTTTAATCTCTTCTAAAGCTGTTTTAATTTTATTGTTCATAATTCTCCTTTAATTTATAAATGGCATATGGATATATGAATAGATGATTGGATGAATTTTTGTATTATTACTCATCCACCCATTTATCCGTTATAGGCATCTTTTATTGAAATAAATTCTATTATTTTATATTCTTTTCCAATTTTCGATTTGATTGTATCAAATCTTTTATCTTCAAATTCTATTTCCAATTTACAGTTATTGGAGTCTTTGCCTGCATTTATTGAATGTATAAATATATCCATTTTTGTAAGATATGTTATGAATTTTGCAAGTTCACCTTTTTTATTAGGTAAACTGACAACTAAAAAATATCTGTTTTGATTGTTTGAGATCCATTTCACAAAAACGGCACTATTTAATTTTTTTTCGGCATTATTACAAAATCTGTGATGGATTTCAACTTCTTTTTTATCAAGAAGTCCAAGAATTTTATCACCAAATTTTGGATGACAGCAATAATTAAATCTTATATCATTTATTGGTTTATTACTTAAAATTTTTAAATTTCCGAATTTGTATTCTTTTAGTTTTATATTTTTAAAGTATAAAATGTTTCTTTTTTTTATTGTTCTATTTATTTTTTTAACTACTTCTTTTAAAAATTTTTCATCATCTACTATTTTGCTTATACTATCGCATAAAGCATTTGCTTTTACTAATGCTCTTATTTTTATTTTATTAAGATCAAATATTGTGCTTAAAATAGCAATGGCAAATTTTCTATTTATTTCTTTTTCTTTATTATTACAAAGTCTTTTTTGTTCATATTTCGCTTTACTGGTTTTTATAGCATTTAGCCAGGTACATCTTGGGATAATATCTTTTCCTGTTATTATTTTTACAATGTCTCCTGTTTTTAGCTGATGAAGTAGTGAAACTGTTTCTTTGTTTACAATTGCTTCAATGGCTTTATTGCCTATATCCGAGTGGATTTTATAGGCAAAATCAAGAGCAGTAGCCCCGCGGGGCAAGGTTATTGTCTCAAATGAAGGAGTGAAAATTACAATATCTTCGCTAAAAAGGTCGTTTTTTGCTAGTTCATAAAAATCATTTACATTATTTTCATCAAATTTCATCTCTTCTAGCCATTTAATATCTGGCATTGCTGTATTTAGTTTATATTTCCAATGTGCGGCAATTCCAAATTCTGCGTTTTTATCCATATCAAATGTTCTTATTTGAACTTCTATAATGGCATTTTTATTATAGACTGTTGTATGTATTGTTTGATATCCGTTTTCTTTTGGAATAGCTATATAATCTTTAAATCTTGAAATAAGAGGGCGGAAGTTTAGATGAACAATTCCAAGTGTTTCATAACATTGTAAAGGGTTTTTTACAATAATTCTAATAGCCAAAAGATCTAAAACTTCTTCTATAGAAATCCCTTTTCTTTGCATTTTAAGATAAATTGAATAATAATGTTTTATTCTTGATTTGATATGAAATTCATCTTTTAAAAATCCATTGGATAAAAAGAGTTTTTCTATCTTTTGAATTAAAGAATTTAATTTTAATTGAAATTCTTTTTGATTTGTTTTTATGTATTCATCAATTTTTTTATATTCTTCAGGTAAAAGATATTTAAAAGATAAATCTTCAAGAGTGTTTTTTAGTTTGGCAATTCCTAGTCTATGAGCTATTGGGGCATAAACTACAAGTGTCTCTTCTGCTATTCTTTTTTGTTTGTGAGAAGGGAGTGAAGCAAGTGTTAGCATATTGTGTGTTCTATCACAAAGTTTTATTAATAAAACTCTTATATCCTCAATAGAAGCTATAAGCATTTTTCTAAAAGTTAGAGCAGATTTTGTTAATTTTTCGTTTGAATCGCTTGGAACTAAAGAATAATCTCTTATTTCTACTATTTTTGTAAGACCTTCTACTAGATTGGCAACTTCTCCTCCAAATTCATCTTTTATATAATAAATTGTATAATTTGTATCTTCTACCACATCATGAAGTAAAGCTGCAATAATTACATCTTCATTATCATTAAAAAAGCTTGTAATAGCAGCTACTAAAATAGGGTGAATTACATAATCTTCCCCACTTTTTCTTTTTTGATTTTCATGTGCTTTTATTGCGAAATTTAAGGCTTTTTGTATTTTGGGGGTATTTACTCTTTGTAAAAGTAAAAAGGAAGCCTTTTTGGTAGTTTTTATTTTTGTTATCTCATTTAAAAATTTATCAAAACTATTTATCAAATCTCATTTACCTTAATTAAATCTTTTGCAATTTCTAAAATGGCAATTTCTGTAGGTTGCATATTTTTTTTAGGAAGTTCTATAAGAGGTTTTGCTCCATTTAAAAGTTCATTAACTCTTTTTGAAACAGCTTGGGCTAACAGGTATCTATCGTAATTTACTTTTTCAAGTGCTTCGGCACTAATTTGTTCTACTCTCATTTTTTGTCCTTTTTTAGCGAAATTATAGCAAAAATGGTTATTAGTAATTAGTGATTGGTTATTTGTAATATTTTAACTAATACACGAATATACCAATAACTATTTCACGATCGAATATTTTGCATTTTTATTTTTATTTAAAATTTCTAATAAATTGCCTTTTTTAAACATATTACAAACTATTATAGGAAGTTTATTTTCTCTAGCTAGTGCTATTGCGGTGTTATCCATAACTTTTATATGTTCTTTTAGAGCTTCATCATAATTTATTTCTTTTAGAAGTTTTGCATCTTCATATTTTTCAGGGTCTTTATTATAAATTCCATCAACTTTTGTTGCTTTAATAATTGCACTAGCACCTATTTCACTAGCTCTGAGTACACCTGCTGTATCTGTTGTAAAAAATGGATTTCCGCTCCCAGCTGCAAAAATAACAACTCTTCCTTTTTCAAGGTGTCTTATTGCACGACGGACTATAAAATTTTCTGCTATTTCTTCCATTTTTATGGCACTTTGAACTCTTACCGGGACATTGTCGTGTTCAAGTGCTTCTTGCATAGCAACAGCATTTATAACTGTGGCCATCATTCCCATATAATCACCTGATGTCCTTTTTATAATACCGTCTTTTGCAGCACTTACGCCTCTTATAAAATTTCCGCCGCCTATAACAACGGCAACTTCATAACCTTCTTTTACAACGGATTTTATCTCATTGGCTAAATCTTTTAGAATTTGTGTATCAATCCCAAATTTATTTTCGCCTGCAAGTGCTTCACCTGAAAATTTGATTAAAATTCTATTGTTTTTTCTTTTCATATAGAGCCCTTTTTAAAAGAGTATTTTATCATAAAAGAGTTGAAATTAAAAACTTATTATTGGCTATTTTAGTTAAAAGCAATTACTTTTATAGGATTAATAGGATGGTTTTTATATGTAATTTCAAATTCCAGGTTGTTTTTTATCCTTGCTATAATTTGTCCTTTTTTTACATAAAGACCTTTTTTTAGAATAGGGGATATTTTTTCAAGATTTGCATAAATACTAAATAAATTATCTCTATGTTTTATAATTATTATTCCTTTGCCGTTAGTTGTTCCTATATAAATAATTCTTCCGCTTAAAATTGCCCTTACCATTGAATTTTTTTTATAAGATTTGATTGTGATAGAATCATTATAAATTCTTATATGATAAACAGGGTCTATATATGAACCAAATTTTTTTATTATTTTTCCTTCTACAGGAGCTATAGTTTTAAGGCCTCTGTAATTTACTACACTTGGTGTAAAATATAAAGAACCGTATTTTTTAACATTAAGATTAAGATTGACTTTTAGGTTTTGATTTTGTTGTCTTATATATTTTCTTCTTTCTATTTTTATGATATTTAATTGGGCAAGTTTATTTTGTAAATTTTCTTCTTTTTTTATCAGAGTTTTTAGTCTTTTTTTATATATTTTTTTGTCTCGTTTTAAAAATAAAAGCTCTTTTTGTCTATTTCGTTTTAGCAGAGCTAATTTTTGTTTTGCTTTAATTAAGAGAGCTTGTTTTTGTTTTATATTATTTATTTTTTTATTTAAAAGAGTTATTTGATTTAAAATTTTTTTATTTTTTTGTATTAGAGAATTTATTTTATTAGAGTATCTTTCTAAAATTTTTTTTGTTATTTCTTTATCTATTAAATCTGTGATATTCTCTGTCTTTGATGTTGAATTAAAATAATTTTCTGATATGAAATTTATTATTTCATTTTGTATTTTAGTTGATTTTTTTATAAATTTATTTTTTAGTTTATTAAAATTAGAAAGTTTTGTTTTAGAATTATTTAGTTCTTTATTTAAAAAATTTATTTGTATAGTAAGATTTCCTATTTTTTTATTTATCTTATTTATAAATAACTCTTTTTGTTGTATGTTATCTGCAATTATGTCAAGCTTTTGATTCATTTTTGATATTATGAATTTAGTTTGAGAAATTTTTTTTTGAGTTGTAGTTATGTTGTTTGCAAATAGCAATAAAGATGTCAATAAAAAAAATATAATTTTTTTCATTTTTTCCCTATTACAACAATTACTGAAGAAATAAATGAAATTAAAAAGCTCGTAATTAACAATAAAATGATTTCATTAAAATAATTTAACTGAAAGTTTATATTTAGTTCATTAATTATATTATTAAAAAGAGCTGAATGTGTTATTAAAAATATTAAACACATTGTTAAGATTAAAGAAATTATAGAATCTAAAAAAGCTATTTTAAAAAGTGAGGCACCTTTAAACCAAACAGGAGCTCCGAAGAGTTCCATTATATACATTCTTTCGTAGTGTAGTAATTTCCATACTTCCAGCTGTTTTATAATTAATAAAAATCCTAAAATAGCTATTAAAAACATAAAAATTTTTGTTGTAGTTTTAAGGAGTATTAAAAGATTGTATATTTTTGTTTGGGAAGAAGATTTTGTCATTACTTTTTTAATAAAATCATAATTTTTAAGTTGCTTTTGAATTTCTTGTAATTTATTTGGTGAAGGAAAGTTTTTCAATTTTAATTTATAAAAAAAAGGGATTTTTAGATTTGAAAAGTCAATATTTTTATATTTTTCTTTTAATTTTTTTATTTCAGAATTTATGTTTATAGGATTTATTGATGAAATTTCTGAGATATTTAAAGATGTGATAGGTTTTGTACTAACAATGACTATTGAATAGTTATTAACAATATTTTTTTGATAAAGATGCATAACCTGTGAAAAAATACGAAATAAAAAAATACTTAACAATATTGCTATAAGTGATAAAACAAGCGTTAAATGGCTTTTAAGCGAGTTCATAAATTTTGCCTTTTTCTATATGTAATTGTTTAAATAATATATCAAAATTTTGGGGAATGGAGTGAGAAGCTATTACTATAGTAATTCCTAGTTTATTTGCTTCTATAAATAAATCCATAACAAGTGAAGCTGAATATTCATCAAGTCCTGAAATAGGCTCATCTGCCAAAATCATTACAGGATTATGGATTGTTGCCCTTGCAATTGCTGCTCTTTGCTGTTCTCCCCCACTCAGTTCAAATGGAAATTTGTCGGCTTTATGAGAGAGTTTTACTTTATTTAGATATTGCATAGCCATCTCTTTGGCATTGGATTTGTCTATTCCTGTAATTAGTAGAGGTAACATTACATTTTTTATTATATTCCATTCTGATATTAGTTTAAAATCTTGAAAAACAACTCCAAGATGTTTTCTAAGAAGAGAAGTTTTTGATTTATTTATTTTTTTTAAATTAAATTCCCCTATATACATTTCTCCACTTTGGATTTTATGTTCTGCATAAAGTGTTTTTATAAGACTTGTTTTTCCACTTCCGCTAATTCCTGTTAAGAATACAAAATCTCCGCTGTTTATACTAAAAGATGAAGGTTTTATTATTTGTGTGTCATTATAATTTATTGTAATATTTTTAGCTAAAACTAGTTTACCCATTAAAAAGCCTTTTGATTTCTTGATGTGCTAAATAATTTTCTTTGATTTCTGCCGGTTTTTTAAAATAATATGGTTTTTGAGTGTTTATTATATAAATATGTTCAGGTCTGTTGAAATTTCCTATAGTTGCTCTTATTAAAGAGGAATTTTCATCTATTTTTTTTTCTTTTTCCAAATGAATAATGAAATTATCATAAATCTTTGCATTAAAATCAAGATTTGTAAGCTTTTTATCAAATGAAAAATCAAAATTTTCTTTTTTTTCTTCTGAAATTTCAAGGGAATACATATAAATATCATAAATATTTTTCCCCATTTTTATCCATCTTTCTTCATATTTGCTTGTAATTTCATAAGGTAGATTTTTTTTTATTTCAATATGGGTCTTATTTACTTCCAAAAATTTTTTAAGAGAATAGGCAAAATAATTTTCGCTGTCTGTTCTTAAATGCAAAAAGCCGTTTTTTTGTAAAGTTCTTACACTTTCATTTATAAAATCGCTGTTTATTACTCTTCTATGCTCTTTTTTATCCCAGGGAACCGGAAAATGAACATAAATACTGTGTAAGTTGTTTGAAGGGATTTTACTCAAAATCAGTCTTGCATCATGATTTATTATTTTTATATTATTTATATTTTCGTTTTTTATTCTTTTTAGTACCTGTTCGATGGAAGGTTTGTGTATTTCTATTCCTAGAATTGTTTTATCAGGGTATTTTTTTGCTAAATAAAGAAGATGTCTTCCACTTCCAAACCCAACTTCAATTATGTCAATCTTGCTTAAATTATCATTAATATCAAGCATATTTTCATCAGGTAATTTTTCTTTTATTCCGTGTATGTTTTCAAAAATAATTTCAGCTTCATTTAATTCTACAAAATCCATATAAGCTTTTTTTATTTCGCTTATTATTGGTCTTGTAACTTTATCGTATTTAACTAAATATCCGTTTTTGTATTTTCTTATATTGAGTAAAAACTTAGCATTTGATGTTTTTACCCCTATATAATCTTCTGCTTTAAATAAAAACTCAGCTTTTTTTGTTTTTATTGGATATTTTATATCTTTTAATTTGTCTATAACAATATGCGGCATTAATTATTAACCTTTATTACAGCAGGTGCTTTTGATAAAAGACCATATTTATCAATTTCATAAACATAATATTCATATGATTTTTTTGGATTTATAATATCTGTAAATCTGTTTGAAGAGGCTATAAATTTTTTCTGTATTGATTTAAAAAGAGATAATTTTTCTTTTCTTATTATTAAATATTTTGTTGCTCTATTATCGGGAGATGTAAAAATAAGCTCTATTTGATTTCCTGTTATATTTGTTGAAACTATCGGTTTTGCCGGTTTTGATAAAGTTTGACCCATAGTTACAGGTGTATCGCTAAGAAGCGATTGTGTTTTATGGGCTGATAAAGCAGTAACTTTATAATATCTTATAAATCCGTCTTTATTTATATAATCTGTAAAATTAGTGGAATTAATTTTTTTGTAGAATTTAAAAGGACCGTTTGGATATGAAGAAATGTATATTTTATATGCTACAGCCCCTTTTACTGGTGAAAAAGTTAATTTTATCTTTTTTGCTAAGTTATTTGTTGCGTTTATTTGGGTGATAACAGGAGGTCTTTTAAATGTTGAAACAACTACTGTTTTTGAAGGAAATGATTTTATTCCATCAAAACTTTTGGCAATTACTTGATATTTGTAAATTGTTCCATCTTTAAGTCCGCTGTCAATATATTCAACATCAAGTCTTGGAGAAAGTGTAGCTATTGTTTTCCATTTTGCATTTTCATTATCAAATCTTTTTATTATATATTCATTTACTCTTTCGTTTTGGGCGGGTCTGAATATTATTTTTATTTTACCTTTTACAATAGGTTTTGCTTCAAGAATAATTACAGGCGAGAGCTTTGGCATTGTTGATTGAATTACTTCTTTTGAAAGTGAAGGGATACCACTTTTGTCAAATGTTGCGATTTTATATTGATAAATATGTCCAGGTTTAAGATTTGTATCTACATAAATGGATGTATAAGGGTCTTTTATTGTAGCAATTTCTTTCCATTTTTTGTTTTTTGGATTATACCTTTGAATATAATAGCCTTTCATTGTTGGAACTGTATTCCAATAAAGAGCCATTGCATTTCTATCAGGATAAGCTTTGAAATTTTTAACAGTAGGCAGATTTGGATTTGATTTTGGAACAGGTTTATTTAAATTAAGATTTGCACAACCGCTCAAAAGTAGTAAACTTCCTGTTAAGATTATTAATTTTTGTTTCATATGGAGTTCCTTTTAGCTCATTTTTAAAATCTTCAAATAATGGCGCTATTATACTAAGTTTTTTGCCGTTTGGATGAGTAAAATATATCTCTTTTGCGTGAAGCATTACTCTTTTTGTATTCTGTTCTTTTTTACCGTAAGTTTTGTCTCCTAAAATATATCTGCCTATGGAATTTAAATGAACTCTTATCTGGTGTGTCCTGCCTGTATAAAGCTTTGCGGCTCCTAGATTTTGTTCTATGGGAATAAAAAGTGTTTTTGCGTTTCTTCCGTTTTGAACTATTGCCATTTTCAGTCTGTTTTTTGGATTTCTTGCTATTGGTTTATCTACGCAAAAGGCTTCTTTTAAAGGATGATTTAATAAAAAAATATAGTATCTTCCCATTGATTTGTCTTTTAGCTGGTTTGATAAAAATTCGTGGGTTTTATTGTTTTTTGCAATAACCAAAGCCCCGCTTGTCTCTTTGTCTATTCTATGGACTATTCCAAATCTCTCTTCTCCTGCGAGGTTAGAGAGTGAAAATTCTTTTGCTTTTAGCCAGTCAACTACAGTTGCTTTTTTTACGCTAGGGGCTGGATGGACTACAATTCCGGACGGTTTATTAATTACCAGTAAATCTTCATCTTCATAAAGAATAGGAATATCAAAATCCACTTTTTTTGTTTCTTTTTTTTCAATATCCGGAATTTCATATTCTATAATATCACCCGTTTTTAATTTTATGCCGCCCTTTTTTATACCTGAGCCGTTTATTTTTACATACCCTTTTTTTATAAGCTGTTCTATTTGATTTCTTGAAGTTTGTAATTTTTCACTTAAAAATTTATCTAGTCTTTGCGCTTTTGAAGCTGTAAATTTATTCATTTTTACCTTTTTGGGAAAATTATATCAAATAAAAAATCTTGACAAAAAAAATTAAATTGAATAAAATCTCAAAATTACTGCTAAACTCCAAAATCTACAAGGACAATTTATATGGAAAATCAAAAAAAAGATGTCTCAAATACACAAGATAAAAGTAAACAAAGAACACATATTCCCGTTAAAGGGCATAAAATTGAAGATTTAATGAAAATGCCTACAGAAGAGCTTATTACAATCGCAAAAACATTAAATGTTGAAAATCCTCAGGAATACAAAAGACAGGATTTAATGTTTGAAATTTTAAAAACTCAAGTTCAACAAGGCGGTTATCTGCTTTTTACAGGAATTTTGGAAATAATGCCTGATGGATACGGTTTTTTAAGAAGTATAGGCGGAAATTTTGAAAATTCAAGAAATGATGTTTATGTCTCTCAAACACAAATCAGAAGATTTGCTCTTAGAACCGGTGATATTGTAACAGGACAAATCAGACCGCCAAGAGAGCAGGAAAAATATTATGCACTTTTAAAAATAGAAGCCGTTAATTATCTCCCGCCTGAAGAAGCAAAAAACAGAGCCCTTTTTGATAACTTGACGCCTCTTTATCCTCAGGAAAAAATAAAGCTTGAATTTGAGCCAAAAAAGCTTACAGGAAGAGTACTTGATTTATTTGCACCTATTGGAAAAGGTCAAAGAGGACTCGTAGTTGCCCCTCCAAGAAGCGGTAAGACGGTGTTTTTAAAAGAGATAGCTCATGGGATTACAAAAAATCATCCTGAAATTGAGCTTATAGTTCTTTTAGTAGATGAAAGACCTGAAGAAGTTACCGATATGCAAAGAAGTGTTAAAGGTGAAGTTTTTAGTTCAACATTTGATAAACCGGCTGGGAATCATGTAAGAGTTGCAGAACTTGTAATTGAAAAAGCAAAAAGAATGGTTGAAATGAAAAAAGATGTTGTTATTTTGCTTGATTCTATTACAAGACTTGCAAGAGCATATAATACTGTTACACCTGCTAGCGGAAAGGTTTTAAGCGGTGGGGTTGATGCAAATGCCCTTCATAAACCAAAAAGATTTTTCGGTGCGGCTAGAAACATAGAAGAGGGTGGGAGTTTGACTATTATCGCAACGGCTCTTATTGAAACAGGTTCTAAAATGGATGAGGTTATTTTTGAAGAATTTAAAGGAACGGGTAATATGGAAGCAGTTTTAAGTAGAAGAATTGCCGATAGAAGAATTTATCCGGCTATTGATATTCTTAAATCCGGAACAAGAAAAGAAGAACTTTTATTAAATGCTGAAGAGCTTGCAAAAGTTTGGGCTATCAGAAATATTATTTCTGAAATGGATGAAGTTGAAGCTCTTAAACTTATGTATTCAAAAATGCTAAAAACGAAAAACAACAAGGAATTTTTAAGCGTAATTAATGAATAAATGCGGAATATTTGACAGTGGAATAGGCGGTATAAGTGTTGCTAAAGAGATATTAAAAGCAAATCTTTTTGATGAAATTATTTATTTTGGAGATACTGCAAGAGTTCCTTATGGTAATAAAAATGAAAGCACTATTATAAGATATTCTCTTGAAGCTTTAGAATTTCTTAAAAATTTTGATATTAATTTTTTGGTGGTTGCTTGTAATACGGCAAGTGCTGTAGCTGTAAATGAGCTTAAAAAAGAGGTTTCTTTTCCTGTTTTTGGAGTTATTGAAGCGGGTGTGGAAGCTCTTAAAAATGAAGATAAAAATTCTAATATTTTACTTGTAGGAACAAAAAGAACAATAAAATCAAATAAATATCAAAATTTTCTTCAAAAAGAAGGCTTTAAAAATATAACTTCAATAGCAACTCCTTTGTTTGTCCCTTTGGTGGAAGAAGGGCTTATAGAAAGTGAAATTACAGATAAAATATTTGATATGTATTTTGAAAATATAGATAAAGAAAAAATAGATATTGTAATTTTGGGATGCACCCATTATCCCTTTTTAGCTAAAACTTTTAAAAAACATTTTCCAAATGCAAAACTTATTCATTCCGGTCAGGCGATAGTTGAAATGATAAAAAATAATTATAATTTGACTTCTGTAAATAAAACTAACATAAAACTTTTTTCAAGCGATAATCCTACTGAATTTAAAAAAGTGGCAAAAAAGTGCCTTAAATTATAATATTAACATTTTATTAATGTTTTTGCTATAATAAAGTAAAATTTTTTTAAAAGGGAAAAAAATGAAAAAGATATGGTTATTTAGTGTTGTACTGAGCGGTGTCTTGCTCGGATCCGATTTTGGTTTTAGTCTTTCTTCTACTGCTACACTATTAGGAGCTAGTAGTACAAACCAGCAAGTGTCTAGTAATAATGGTTATAAGATAAGATTTGATTCTAATGGGTATGTTGTTAATAATACTTTACCTTGGCTTAGGGGTAATAACAGCCCATTTGATGCTTTTGATTTTGATCCTCAAGGCTTTTTAAGAAGAACTATTTCTACAAAAATAGTTAATAAAAAATTTTGGCTAATTTTAGCTCCTAATCCGACAAATTCTATACCTGTTAAACTTTCATCTAAAGGTTTTGATGTTTATGTCAGTGTTTATGATATGCATACTAAGAAAGTTATCAGTAATACTTTGCATTTCGCAGCTTCTACAAGTTTTGTAAGTTTCCCAAAATTATTTAAAGGATTTACAGTTACTCAGGCTTCAAAAAATGCAAGAGTGGGATTTTTAACTTGTTCATATTATGGAAAAGAGAGTGTTGGTGGTTCAGGAGCAGGAACTGTATCTACGAATGGTAAAGAGGTAGGAGGAACTGGAAGTGGTTCTGTTTCAGGTGATGTTTATATTATTTATCCTCATAATGATTGCAGTGCAGATAAAACAATTCATAAATGTAATTGGAAAGGTAAAGGATATAGAATTTGTTATTCAAGTGATAATTTCGCAATAAGACCAGATAAATTTATAATCACTAATATCCCTAAAGAAAAAATTAAAGCTGGAAAAGAATTTAATTTAACTATTAAAGCATTAGATTATAAAGGAAATCCTACTAAAGATTATAATGAGACATTAACATTAAAAGGCAATAGTTCTCCAAGTTTGGAATATAATGATACAAACTTTTCCAAAGGCTGTATTACAGGAATACTTAATGGAAAGAATTTACAATTTAAAAACGGAGAAGTAAATGTGACCTTGAATTATTCGGAAGCAGGGGAGTTAAATATTACAATAAAGGAAATAAACGGAAGTGAATTTGCTAAAGTAGATAAAAACGACGATACTAATTCTCAATTATTTATTATTCCTGCATCAATTCAATTAAAATTTATTCCGGATCATTTTAATATATTTGCTAATTATTATAATTTTAACCATTCGCAATTTACTTATATTTCAAATGATTTGAATATGTCTTCTATTTTGGATATTAATATAACGGCTCAAAATGAACAAAATAAAACTACAAAAAATTATAATTCAAAATGTTATGCAAAAGATTCTGATTTGAATATTTCTTATGGCAGTGTCCCTTCTAAACTTACAAAAATTTTAGTAAAAGAAAATAATAATGAAACAAATATAACTATACCTAATACTATTAACTTGAAGTTTACAAAAGATATTTTCACAACCGATCACAATGGAAGTGCAGATTTAAATTTAAAAATTAATTTTAAAAGAAATCCAAGAGTTTTAATAAATGAATTTAACTTTACGGTAAAAGATATAAATGTAAGCGATAAAGATGATGTAATGGGGAGTGATGCTTTGGATAAAAACGCAACTTTTAGATATGGAAGAATTGATGTTCAAAATATAGGAGGTTATAGCAAAGAGCTTAATACTACATATAAATATGAATATTGGACTAATGATGGTTGGATTGTTAATAAAGAGCATAACTCTTCAATTTTTGGAGATGTAAATGAAAGTAAATCATATCATCCTTTTGTAACTATGGATGTAAATCATACTATCAAAAGCGGTAAAGAAAATATATCGTTATCAACAACTCACGCTATTCCTTACAGCACAAAAATCCATTTGGCTATTCCAAGTTGGCTTTGGTATAATCCTTTAGCTGAGAGTTATAAAAATCCATCAGCTACAAATCAAAATTGTCTTACTCATCCGTGTGAGAGTGTTACATTTAATAAAATCAGTATCGGATGGGGTGGAATTGGTAAAGATAATGTAAAATCAAGTGAAACAAATAGAACTGCTGAAATAAATGCTTCTTTGAAAAAAGTAAAAGCAAATAAATCTGAAGTCAAAAAGCTTAACTGGTAATCTTGACTTTTTCTTTCTTTTCTTTATAATGGGATAAAAAGGATTTATTTTGTCTCTTTTTAAAATTTTTAAACAATTAATAAATAATGGCAAATTTTACGAAGCTCATGAGGTTTTGGAAGAATATTGGCATACAATAAGAAAAACTTCTAATCCTTATAAAAATGTATATAGAGGCTTTATAAATGCAGCTGTTGCATTGGAGCTTAAAAAACGAGGAAGAAAAAATTATAAAAAAGTCTGGGCGACATATGAGAAATATAAATTTCTTTATAAAAAAGAAAAAAAGTTTATTGAAATTATGGATTTTTTGGATTCAAAAAAGCCTTCTTAATATCTTTCCCAAAAAAATTTTATCCATTCTTTTGTCTCATGAAAATAAAAATCAGGTTTGAATTTTGAAGTTGGTTTATAAAAAATTGATAATGTTTTAAAATTTACATCAGGATATTTTTGTTTTAAAATTTTTAAAACTTCAATAAAAGTATCTCCACTGTCGCTGATATCATCAACAATTAATATATTTTTAAATTTTTCTAAATTTGGAATATTGAAAACATTTATATTTTCTTTTTTTTGTTCTTTTTCATAAGATACAGCATTTATTGTAAAAACATTTCTTATATTAAAAATTTCTGCTAAATTATGTGCAAGTGACAAACCTCCTCTAGCAATAGCTACAATAGCATCAGATTTGGGAATATTTAATTTATTTAAATCATTTTGAAAATCATTATAAGTATAATCTCTCATTTTTATCCTTTTAGGTATAATTATATCAATTGAATATTAAAGGAATTAAATGGGGCATTTTATATTTAAATTTTTAAAAGAATTAAACTCAGCAACATCTACTAAAATGATGATTTTAGCTGTTGTTTTAGGTCTTATGGCAGGTTTTTTACCTTTTGTTAATTTCTTTACTATTTTGATTTTTATTACTGTTTTGGTATTTAGAATTCCTATTGGTCTTTTTTTGGCATCTTTTTCCTTTTTTGAAGTTATAGGATATTTTCTTGATTCTGTTTTTAATAAAACGGGGGCTTTTTTATTAAATCTTTCTTTCTTGAAACCTTTATGGACATTTTTTTATAATATTCCTTTTTTTAGATGGAGTGGATTTAATAATACTATTGTAATGGGTAGTTTGGTGTTGGGAATTGTTTTTGGAATTATTTTATATTTTGTTTTGGATAAATCCATTAAATTATATAGAACCAAAGTTTTTGAAAAGCTTAAAACAAAAAAATATCTCTCTTGGCTTGTTCCTAATGAAAAAAATGGAATAATAAGAATAGCAGGAGTCGGATTTATAGGTATTTTAGCAGCGGGGATTATTTTGTTTTTTATGTTTTTGCTTGACCCGATTGTTAAATATTCTTTAGAATTTGGTCTGTCTCATATACTTCATAAAAAAGTTGCTATTGAGAAAGTGGATACAAGCATTAAAAACTTATCTGTAAATATAGAAAATATGCAAATAGGGGATATTTTATTTAAAAAAGTTTATACCAAATTTGACTGGGGAAAAATTGTATGGAGAAAATATAAAATAGATGATTTAACATTTATTGCCAAAACAGATAAAAATATTTTTAATTTGATTAAAAGAAGTTCTTCAAATTCAAATAAACCAAAAAATAAAAGCGGTTTTAATTTAAATATCAAATTACCGTCTGCGGATGAATTTTTGGCAAAACAGCAGTTAAAGTCACTTAAGGCAATAGAAAAACTAAAAACCGATTACAAAAAAGTATATAAAGATTTAAAAAAAGTAGATATAAAAAAATATAAAGCCGAGTTTGATAATTTAAAATCAAAAATAACTTCTTTAAAAAGTGTTAAAATAAGTTCTCTTAATGATTTTCAAAAACTGGAAGGTGATATTAATTCTATTAAAAAAGAGACAAATAATCTGCTTAAAAAAATAAAACAGAATAAAAATTTATTAAGTAATGATAAAAGATTAATAGAAAAAGATTTGAAAAATTTAAAAATTGTTCTTAATGAAGATACAAACAATATAAAATCAAAATATAAAATGATAAAAAATAAAGAGTATTTAAATTTTGCTGAAACTATGTTGAAACCGAAAATCAGTAAATATATAAAAACAGCTTCTTTAATTTACGAAAAAGTAAAACCTTATATTCATTCTTCAAATAAAAAAGAAAATGAATATGTAAGGGCAAAAGGTATTTATATTAAATTTAAAGATAAAACAAATTATCCTGATTTTGTGCTGGTTAAATCTTTGGGTGAAGTTGAAACTTCTATTGCAAAATGGAATATAAAAGCACGTAACATTTCTGATAATCAACCTTTGCTAAATAAAAGGGCTTTTATTAAAATTACCGGGAAAAGTAAATTTTTTGATGTGGGTGTAGATGTGAATTATTTAAAAAATATTCAGTTTTCAGGTTATGGCAATAGAGTGGATATTAAAAAATTGGATTTGAATTTATTTAGTTTAAAAGCTTTGGCTAATATCAAAATAAACGGTGTGATTGCAGATAAGAATATTAATTCAAAAATTTTTGTTTATTTTTATAAACCTCATTTTATTCCTAAAAAAAGCATAAAAATTTTAAATGAATTAAATTCTATAAAACATTTTAAAATTTTAATTGCTTTAAAAGGTAAAATTGATTCTCCTAAAATTAAAATTAGTTCCGATCTGAATAAATACTTTTCCAAAATTATAAAAAATAGAGTTAATAATTTAATAAATAAAAATATCAAAAAAGCCCAGAAACTTTTAGATGAAAAAGTAAACAACTCATTAAAAGGTATGAAATTAAATGATGTCAATTTGAAATTAAAAGATTTAAATTCTTTTGAAGATATTAAGAAATTAATCAATAAAGAATTAAAAGATATTATAAAATCTAAACAAAAAAGTATATTGAAAAACAAGATTAAGAAATTTTTGCCGTTTTAGTGGTGCCCAGGGACGGAATCGAACCGCCGACACAAGGATTTTCAGTCCTTTGCTCTACCGACTGAGCTACCGGGGCTGGTAGGTTGAAATTATAATGAATTAAACTTAAATAAAACTTAAAATTTAGCTTTAATTATTAAAAAGATTTTTTAATTTCCCTTTACATTCCTGGTAAGCCAGTTCTTTAGCTGTATTGAAATCCTGAATGGAAGAGGCGGCACATATTAGAGAATAATTTTTAGAATGGTTATCGGCTTTTATTTTTAAATTCAAATAAATTGTTGTTATTTTATAATTTCCTATTTGTTTATATTTTGTATTTTGATGAATAAAAATTTTTATATTTCCATTTTTAGAAGTTTGAATATTTAAAATATCTTCCATTATGTTTTTTATATTTTTATTATTAGAAACAATAAAAACGCTTAAATTATTGAATTTTTTTATAATTTCTTTTTTTAGGTTGATGATTTGAGTTAGTTTGTTTTTACACAAAGGGTAAAGTGCATTGATGTTTTTTAATTTTTTAATTTTTTGATTTAATAGAAAAATAATTTTTTTATAATTTAAAAATATATTCAAAGAGGTTTTATCAATATCAGGATAATTTATATTATTACATATATATTTTGCATTTTCTATTCTGTTTATTTGGATTAGGATATAATAATTCTCTTTTTTTTGCAGTTTTAAGATTTTGTATTGACTAAATTCAATCGGATTTGTTTTTGTTTCAATATTAAAAATAGAATTATTTGAGTAGCTTGTTGTATCATTCCCTTTGTATTGGTATTTAAGAGATTTATACATAGATTTTACAATTACTGAAATTTTGGCACTTGCATTTGCCAAAGCATTATTTATAGCTTCTTGTTTTGTTTTTCCGACTCCTGTGGCATAAATAATGTTATTATTGTCATTATAGATTTTATTATACCATTGTGGAGGATTTGGAGATGAACAGGCTATAAATAAAAGGATTGAGGGTAAAAGAAAAATTAGTTTTCTCATTAAAAGATATTCCAAAAACTGAATTTATAATTCATTTTTATATAATCTCCTATTTTTATTGGTTGAATTGTTTTTTTCACAATAACCCAGCAATCATTTTTGTTTACAATATTACTGATAATTCCATTACCGATTTTTATATTTTCAATAATTTTTTTATTACTAAAAGGCATATTTATTATTTTTTTTGTATATATATCTACTTTTTCATACTTTTTTGCACCGTTTTTTCTGCCAAGAGTGGTGTGAAGTATGATATTATTATCTTTTTTTCTTATTTCAAAGATATATCCTTTTGGTGTAAAAAATTTATATAATTGGTATTTGGCATTATCTATGCTTTGTGAGATTCCGTTAAGAATCACATAGTTTTTAATATGCTGATAGTGTGAAGTTGTTGTAGAAAAACAACCTGTTGTATATATGGATTTTAAGAGTTGGTATGGCAATACATTATATATATTTATATATCCGTTGCTGCAGGATTTGTATAAATAGTAACCTGGAATTTTATATGTATGTCCTTTTTTATCTTTGTAATATTTAGGAGGAATGTATTTTTCATTATATGTTTTTGGGGTTATATCTTCAATGATTATAAAATTAGCCTGATTTAAGTCGCTGTTTGTTGCTTTTGCATTTTCGGCAAGTTTGATTTCGTTTATAATATTTGATTTTCTTGTTAATATATTTATATATTTGGAATTAATTAATAAATTAGCTAAATCTTCTTTAGCTTTTTCTTCATAAAAATTTCTGTTTTTGGTAAAAATTATAATATATGGTTTATTATTTATATCTCTTTTAGTCGGAAGTATGGCCGCTTTTGGGGCAATTATGGGATGATATTCATTTAGATTTATTTTTGGGGCACATCCTAAAAAAAATATAACAGCTATTGAAGTTATAATGATTTTATACATTTTTTAAACTCTTCTCCTCTTTTTTTGTAATTTTTAAACTGGTCTAAACTGGCACAAGATGGGCTAAGCATAGCTATTTCATCATTTTTTAAATTTTTATCAATTTTTTTGACAGCATTATCAAGAGTATGCATATCAAAAAAAGGAATAGAATATTTTTTAGCTAGATTTATAAATTTTTCTCTATCTTCACCAATAATATAAATAGCAATATTTGATTTACTTATAAATTTAAATAAATCTTCAAAATTTTGCCCTTTTTCATCTCCGCCTATAATAAGATGAATTTTTTTATTTTTATATCTTTTTAGGGCGTTAAGTGTGGCATCTATATTTGTAGCTTTAGAGTCATTTATCCAGGTTCTATTTTTAGAATCTACAATTTTTTCCAGTTTATGAGGGTCAATATTAAAGTTTTTTAGATTTTTTTCTTTGAAATAGAGTATTTTATAAACAGCTTTTGCCAGTAATTCATCAAGCAAAAACGGAATTTCAAATTCTTTTGTTTTTATATTAAAATAATTTATTAAATCTTTTTCATTTTCATAAAGAACTTTAAAAGCATCTGTTTTGGTATTAAGCTTTTTTGGCATTATTACAATATCTCTTTTTGACATTCTTTTAAGAGGGGAGAGTTTTGCTTTTTTGTATTCTTCAAAACTTCCGTGCCATGAGATATGGTCTTCATTTAAAGGCAAAATAATAAAAATATCAGGTTTTGCTTTTTTGGTATAAAAAAGCTGAAAAGAACTGACTTCAATAACCCATTTTTTGTTTTTATTAAGTTTTCCAAGAGGAATACCGATATTACCTCCCATTTGGCTGTTTTCAAGTAAAAAATTAATCATTTGAGTTGTTGTGGTCTTTCCATTTGTGCCTGTTATCCATATTTGAAAAATATCAGGATTATAATAAAAATCAAGCTCACTTATTAAATTTTTGGATTTTTTTATTAAGGAATTATTCGGGGGAATTCCGGGTGATGTTATTTCAAGTTTTGATTTGTTTTCATCAAAAAGATTTGAGGGCAAAAGTTTATTGCCGTATTTATCAAAGCTTATCTCTTTGAAAGTATCATCATAAATATGCCATCCTCCGCTTTTTGCTATTTCTTTTGTAGTAATTCCATATCCAAAAAGAGATTTCATTTTACTATTTCCTTTAGGGCTTGCCCTATATCGCTTGAGAGTTTGATGTTAAAAAACGGTAAAGATTTTTTATAAAGAGAAATATTTACAAATACGATATTGTTGTTATATCTTTTCTTTAAATTTTGTTCAACGGTGATTAAATTAGAAATTTTATCAACCAAAATTCCTTTAACCATAGAAGCTATATATATTTTTCCATCTGCATATTTTTTTAGTTTTTCGATAGATATGTTTCTGTCTGTTGCAACTGTTTTTAGGAAGTTGTTGTATGTTGGAAGCAATAGATGGGATAAGAGATATTTTTTATCAGCCGGTGAAAATTTTTTAAAAAGACTTACAGGCTCTTTATATTTTCCGACTGTTAAAGTGTCTTCTTCAATTCCTAGTTTTTCAGCAAGTTTTTTTAGAACAAAATGAGGCATAATAACACCTATACTTCCTACAACTGCATTTTTGTTTGCAATAATAGGTTTTATTGCACTAATAATATAATATCCTCCGCTTGCAGCCATGCTTTCCACATAAACATTTACTTTTTTTATTTTGTTTATATACTTAAGATATGCGTTAAACTCATCACTTGCGCTGGGACTTCCACCGGGAGTATTGAAAATAAGCAGATATTCCTTGCAGTTTTTATCTTTTTTTAAACTATTCATTTTAGCCATAATATTGTTGATATAAGGGACAGTTATAGTTTTATTAATATTTATTACAGCAATATATGGTTTGTTTATTGTTTTTTTTATAAAAGTGCTTTTAAAAGCCATTAATAAAAAAACAAGTTCAGCTAATATTAATAAAGCAACACCAAATAATACAATTTTTTCTTTTAATGCTTTTAATTTGAATATTTTAAGCTCAGCATTTAATTTTTCGTCCATATTTTTTCCTTTTATCTTATTTTAATACTTAAAATTGCAATTAAATTTGTAATAAAAGCAATTATCCAGAATCTTACCGTAATTTTATTCTCTTTCCAGCCTAGCTGTTCAAAATGATGATGAATAGGTGCCATTTTAAAAATTCTTTTACCTGTTGTTTTATAAGAAGTTACCTGAAGTATAACAGATATTGTTTCTATAATAAATACAAAACCTATAAAAAACAGTAAAATTTCACTTTTTGCCAAAATTGCCAAAACTCCTATTAAAGCACCTATTGTCAAACTTCCGCTATCTCCCATAAAAATATCAGCCGGATTTGCGTTATACCATAAAAACCCAAGAAGTGAGCCTGTTATTGCTGTGGCTATTATAACTATTTCTCCAACTCCAAGTTCAAATGGAAAAAAAAGATAATGGCTAAAAATTGCATTTCCTAAAATATATAAAAAGATACTTAAGGTAAAAAATGAAAATATACTAGGAATAGTGGCAAGTCCATCAAGTCCGTCTGTAAGGTTTACGGCATTACTCATTCCTACAATTACAAATGTCCAAAAAAATACGGCAAAAAATCCCATATTAAAAAGAGGATGTTTGTAAAAAGGAATATAAAAATATGTATCGAAATGGTGAAAATATAAAATTAAAGAAATAAAAAAAGCTAAAATTGTCTGTAAAAAAAATTTACTTTTGGCGCTAAGTCCGGCTTGATTGTTTTTATTTAAAATTTTTCCTAAATCATCTATCATTCCAATTCCCATAAATCCTAACATTGTAATGAAAGTGATTAAAACATAAAAGTTAAATTTTACGCTTAAAATAGAAGCTATAAAAGCACTTAAAATGAATATTACTCCCCCCATACTAGGAGTTTTACTTTTGTTTTTATGATTTTTGGGAGCTAAATCATAAATAGGTTGAGTGGTTTTTTGTTTTGCCCATTTTATAAATATAGGTAAAGAGCATAAAGTAAGTATAAAAGCTGTAAAAAATGCAATAATTGCTCTAACTGAAATATAATGAAAAATATTTATATGAAAATGCTCATATAAAAGATATAACATAAATATCCTTTTTTTGGGTAAAATTGTATCTAAAAAAAGGAGAAATTATGACATTTAGCGGTAAAAATGCGCTTATTACGGGAGCTAGTAGAGGAATTGGAGCTGAGATTGCAAAAGTTTTGGCGGGATATGGTCTTAAAGTTTGGATAAATTATAGAAGCAATGTCCAGATGGCGGATAAATTAAAAGAAGAAATAGAGAGTAATGGCGGAAATGCTGCTGTAATAGGATTTGATGTAAGCGATGAAAAAGCTTTTATTGAAGCAATTAAAACAATTATTGATAATGATGGGGAGCTTAGTTATTTAGTTAATAATGCGGGAATTACAAATGATAAACTTGCTATGAGAATGAGTGTTGAGGATTTTAAAAAGGTAATTGATGCAAATTTAGTTTCTACTTTTGTAGGATGCAGGGAAGCTTTAAAAGTAATGGGCAAAAAAAGATTTGGAGCTGTTGTAAATGTCGCAAGTGTGGTGGCCGAGAGTGGAAATGTAGGACAGGCTAATTATGTGGCAAGTAAAGGCGGGGTAATTGCAATGACAAAAACATTTGCCCTAGAAGGTGCTCCTAGAAATATCAGATTTAACAATGTGACTCCTGGATTTATTGATACGGATATGACAAAAAATCTGCCTGAGAAAGTAAAAAGTGAGATTTTAAATAAAATTCCTTTAAAAAGACTTGCAAATCCAAAAGAAGTTGCAAATGCTGTAGCATTTCTTTTAAGTGATGAGGCTGGCTATATTACAGGAGAAACGCTAAAAGTTAATGGCGGAATGTATATGTGATAAAAATAGAATAAAAAGGGAAAAGAGATAAAATTTGTAAATTAAATAAATTTTATGTTAAAATACTGAAATAAAAAAATTAAAGGAGCAAATAATGGCATTATTTGATGAAGTAAAAGAAGTAATAGTAGAACAACTAAATGTTAGCCCTG
>JALUWM010000091.1 GCA_027019465.1 Campylobacterales bacterium | reverse complement strand
AATCAATGATAAAATTTCACTTAACGCTTTTCTATTGCCGTTTTTATACTTTTCTTTTAACTCTTCAAGAACTTTTTTAATCGCTTTTTTTAATTCTATCATTTAAGCCCCTTTTAATCATAGTTTCATCACAATATATGTATCATAATTATATCATATTTTAATCACAATTTCAAGCTATTTTCATAATATTATGATTAAATTATGATTATATTATGATTTGACTTTTACAATTTGGTATAGTATAATGTTAAGCAAGCAGTCACAATGTATTACGCTAACGCTATACATTGCTTTGCTTGTTGGGGAGAGCCCCAAACCCCCTTTTGACGACTGACAACAGATTATTCAGATTATTGACTGACGATTAAAAATAAAAGCTAACGCTTTTTTTAAGGGAAAAAGATGAGTGAGATAAAAAACAAAACAATATCATTCAGGCTGACGCCGAGTGAAAAAGAAAAGTTAAATGAGTTGATAGAACAACATAAAGTCAAAAATATATCTGACTTCATAAGACAGATAATTTTGACAGGTAAATTCAAAACTACAAAACAGGCACAAAATTACGAACGACTTTTATACGAAATAAATAAAATCGGCAATAACATTAATCAGATAGCGAAATTATGCAATATAGAAAAACAGATTGATATTAAGGCATTAGAAGAGCTTGCAAAGATAGAAGAAGAGTTATCAATTTTGTTAGAGGAATGCAAATAATGTTAGTAATATTTGATAGGAAAACCCGAAAACAAGGCGTAAAAGAGTATTTAGAAAAAGGAACAAAAGGCGACAGGAATATAAAAGATAAAAGAGTTTCATTAGTCGGAAATCTTGATATTGCAGATAAAGTAGCAGAGCTTGGACGAAAGAAGGGCTATAAAGAGGCTTATCGTAATATAGTATTAAGTTTTGAAGAGGATTTAAGCATTCAAACACTTGAAAATATTGCAAAAGATTTTATAAGACTTTATATGCAACCTTACACTCCCGAAGAATATACAGCTTATGCAGAGGCACATTTGCCGAAAAGAAAAATAAACAGCAGGGGATACGAAAGAAAAAAGCATATTCATATATTAGTGCCGAAATATTCTCTTAAATTAGCACAACAGCTTGACCTGGGCGACCATAGCAGACGACTTGCAGAGATAGAAAAAATAAAAGAGTTTTTAGAAAGTAAATATAATTTAAAATCATTAGAACATAAAAAAATATTAAAAGAAGATAAAAGCGAAATATTAGATATTGCAAAATATAAAGAAAGAAACAAAGCTAAAAGAGGCATTGAGAATTATATCTCAAATAATATTAGTCATTATGAAAAATTAGACGATTTAATAAGCGATTTAGAAAAAAAACTTAATGCAGAGATTAAAACTTCAAAAAATGCTAAAACTCCTTATATATCTATTAAATTACCGAATTTTAATCGTGCAATTAGACTTAAAGGCGAGTTATTTTCAGATAAGAGCTTTAAACAGGCAAAAGAAAGTCTATTAAAAGATAATAAGTATATAGAGGTTAAAGCTACGAGAAAAGACCCCAAAGAGCTATTAAAAGAGCTTGAAGAGATAAGGGCTAAAAGATTTGCAAGAGTATTAAAGAGAATAGAGAAAAAACGCTTGCAAGCAGAACAGGAGCTTATTAGAAAAGAGCAGACCCAGAGAGTTAAAAATTACATTTCTTATGCAGAGAAACTTCTTAATGAATTTTATAACTATCAATTTA
>JALUWM010000090.1 GCA_027019465.1 Campylobacterales bacterium | reverse complement strand
TTTTTTAAAAACCGGACTTGATATTTTAAATTCGGAAAATTCCGCTCCTATCATAAAATTTGTAAATTCTATGTTTTATCAGGCAATTAAAAAAAATGCAAGTGATATTCATATAGAATCACACGAGTTTTTTGGTCTTATAAGATTTAGAATTGACGGAGTTTTGATAACTCAAAGTAAGCTGCCAAAGAATATAGTAAATCTTGTGATAAACAGAATAAAAGTAATTTCAAATCTTGATATTTCAGAAAAAAGAATTCCGCAAGACGGAAGAACACAGATAAAAGTATCCAAAAAAACCACAGATATCAGGGTATCTGTTATTCCTACATATTTTGGAGAAAAAGCGGTTCTTAGACTTCTTATGGAGAGTGAAGATATTCCAACCCTAAAAGATTTGGGCTTTAATGAAATAATTGCCCATGGATTTAAAGAAATGTTAGAGCACTCTTATGGAATGATTTTGGTCACAGGTCCTACGGGAAGCGGTAAATCAACAACACTTCACTCATTTTTGCAAACCATTGCATCCAGTGAAAAAAACATAATAACAGTAGAAGACCCTGTGGAATATAAAGCCGACAATATCAATCAAATACAGGTAAATCCGAAAGTGGGACTTGATTTTGCTTCATCACTAAGGAGTATATTAAGACAAGACCCGGATATTGTAATGGTAGGGGAAATAAGAGACAAAGAGACAGCAACTATTGCAATTCAAGCAGCCCTAACGGGACATCTTATGCTCTCAACCCTTCATACCAATAATGCCCCTGCAACTGTTACAAGGATTATGGATATGGGAATAGAGCCGTTTTTAATATCTTCTAGTCTGATTGGAATACTTTCTCAAAGATTAGTCAGAATTTTGTGCGATTGTAAAGAAATTGATAATAATAAAGAGAGTTATGAAGAAATAGAAAAGATAATTCATAAATTCCCAAATTTAAAAAAATATAAAATAGATAAATTATATAAAGCAAAAGGATGCTCTAAGTGCAATTTTACAGGATATCAAAAAAGGCAGGCAATAGGTGAGCTTTTTATAATGAATGATGAAATAAAAGAACTTATTGCAAAAGGCACAAACGATATAGAACTCAAAAACGAAATGATAAAACACGGTATGAAAACCATAAAAGAAAATATAACAGAACTTTTACAAAACGGTGAGACTTCTTTGAAAGAGGCAATAAGAGTTGGGATTAAAGATTAATGAAATTTAAATATACTGCATTTGATAAAAACAGAATTAAACAAAAAGGAATAATAGAAGCGGGTGATATAAATGAAGCAAAAAGTTTATTAAAAGATAAAATTATTCTTGATATAAAACCTGCTAAAAGCTTTGATTTTAATGTTTCTTTGTCAAAAAATATAAACAAAAAAGAACTTTCAAAACTTTTTTTGGCATTAGGGCTTTATTTAAAAGCTTCTATTCCGCTTATAAATGTAATAAAACTTACCAAAAACCAGACAGAAGACACAAAAATAGTAAAATTTTTGGATTTTATAGAAAAAGAGATAAAAGAAGGTTCAAGCTTTTCAAGTGCAATAGAAAAACAACAAATAATTAATCTCTCAGCTTATATTATAAATACAATAAAAGTCGGGGAAGAGAGTGGAAAACTTTATCTTGTATTAATAGAAATGTCAAAATTCCTAAAAGATGAAGACAAACTTTTTTCCAAAACAAAACAGGCTTTAATATATCCTTCTTTTATTATATTAATGGCATTTATTATGATAT
>JALUWM010000089.1 GCA_027019465.1 Campylobacterales bacterium | reverse complement strand
AAATTCGCAAATTTTGGTGATACACAAAATAGGGGAACAAATACAGGAGAACAAATAAATGGGGATATATATTTTTTATTTTTTTTATTCTTATACAGATTATAGTTACTTTATTGATTTACGATACACAAAATTGGTGATATACAACACAGATGATACACAAAAGGGATGAGTTGGTTATCAATAGTTAAATTAAATAAGTTTATTTTTTGATTTACACAATATTGGTGATAAACAATATAGATGACTAAACATATCACAATACAAAAAAGGTGTTTATATAAGAGCTAGAGTAGGAAATTTTTAAAAATACAAAAAAAATACCTTAAAACGGCTCTTTTTTATAAAAACTTATAAATCTTTTTTGCTAAAATTTATTGAAAGAAAAAAAGAAAGATAAGATGTAATAAGCAACAACACTCCTTTTCTCTCTTGCTTATTACATCTTTTACATCGCAAAGGAAAATAATGAAGAATACACTTTCACTTTGCAATAAAATTATAACAAAAAAATATTGCAAAAAAACAGATAATGATTATTTATTATTTAAAGCTCTGCTTGAAAGAATGCCTAAACAAATTCTTGCTACGAACAGCAAAAACGATTTTGCAAAAGTACAAAAACTTAATATACGCACAAAAAACAATATTGCATTATTAAACTATAAGTGGCTCTTTTATAATGAAAACAGGGTGTGGCATTTAATTTTTGACATTGATAAAAAATTTTCTTTTGAAGAAATAATTAAATTTTTAAATGAAAAATTTGATTTAACTCCCAGCTGGCTTTGTTATACTGATAGGGGTCTGCAGTTTGGATTTATACTTATAAATGTATTAAAAAGTAAAAAACAAATAGATTTAGCCCAAGAAGCCAAAAAAATAATAACAAATGAATTAATTAAACATTTTGTCGGAGATTTTGAAAAAAATAAGAAAAAAAACATAATAGATACAACAGCAAGTAATAAAATGCGAGGGTTCTGGAGAAATCCTCTTATGCACGAATATAAATGGACGGGAAATTCAATTGAATTAAAAACTCTAAAATCAAAAGTACTTATCCCAAATACCCCAAAGCCTGAAATTACAAATAAAAAACTTATAAATAAAAGCAGTAGTAATAGTATTAAAAACAATAAATTCCCTTATCCTCAAATAAATTATAATGATACTGATACAATAAAAATTGATTATCCTAATGGAAAATACAAAATAGTTAAATTAGCAAACAAAATAATGCTATTAGAAGCATATAATAAAATTTATCAAGGAACAAGGAATAATACAATCTTTTTAAATTTATTAGCAAACACAAATAGTAAAGATTTTTACGAAGTTTATGCAATCGCTCAATATTTAAATGATTTAAGTGATGTGCCGTTAGATGAAAAAGAATTAAAAAAAATTACTAAAAGTGTATTAAAGTACAATAGAACAGAAACAAATACGCTTTATGAAAAATTTATGCAAAAACATACAAAAGAAAAAATTATAAGTGTAAGAACTTATAATAAGAATTGGGAGATAGGAAAGATGGGGTTTGAAAAAATTAAAGGACTGGACTATGATAAATATAAAGAAGAAGTAAGAAAAAGACAAAAGGAAGCTGGAAAAGAAATTGGAAGTAAAAATATAAAAAAATATAATGAACAAAAAATGAATGAAACTAAAGAAAAAGTATATAAAGCTATTAAAGAACTAAAAGAAAAAGGCGAAAAAGTAACTATTATGAAAGTAAAAGAATTAGCACAAGTTAGTAAAACATC
>JALUWM010000088.1 GCA_027019465.1 Campylobacterales bacterium | reverse complement strand
CTTAATTTCCCCTTTTTATTTCATTAATATCAAGACCCAATGCCTGAAAGTTGCTTTTTACAGTATCTACTTCATTCAATACTTTTGAATTATAATATCCCATATTTGACAATAAATGCTCTTTTAATACAAAAGGTGCTCTAGGCTGCGCATCTACATAAAGCATAATATCAGCCGCATCTTGGTCATTTAATGTATTTCCCGCACCTAATGGCATATTTGATTGGACCCAAGCAGCACCCTTTGCAGGTTTACTCATCCCTGCTCCACAATTATAAGAAAGCCATTTACCATTTTTATCCTTGCCCCATAAAGGCGGAAAACTTCCTATACCTTTACCATCAATTCCATGACACATTGAACATTTTGCTTCAAATAATTTTTTACCCCTGATATAATTTATATGTGTTGCTTTTTTTTGAATTTCAGTAAATTTTTTTACATTTTTAGCCCATCTTTCACTATTTAAAGGGCTGCAAGGTCTTTTTTCATTCATTTGAATAGGCATACCTGTAGAAAGCCAGGTTATATAAGCAGCCATTGCTATGGAAGCTTTTGAATCTATTATAGGTCTTTTGCCGTTCATACTTCTCATAAAACAGTTATTTATCCTGTCTTGCAGGGTTTGAACTGTTTTTTCTCTTTTAGAATATGCTGGAAATGCCGAAGCAGTTCCTATAAAAGTTCCTATTCCTTTACCAGTCCCTGGTTTACCATCTACCCCTCTTAAATGACAGTTTATACATTTAAGATTATTTCCAACTAAATTTTTTGTTAAAGGATTAGTATTTGTATGCATTAAAATATTTTCACCAAGCCTCACCATTTTGCCAAGTTCTCCACTCGGATAAGTTTTAGGAACATTATTAGCAAACATTATACCTGAAAATATTAATCCAAAAAACAAACTCTTTTTAAACATTTCAGATCCTTTTTTTTATTATATTAAATAAAAGTGCTGTTTTTGTGTCTTTTACTTACTTTTAGCATTGACAATAACCTTATTATTTTAATATAATTTTTTAAAAGATAAATATTTTCTTTTAATAAAAAATAAAGGAGATATTATGAAAAAATTAATTATATTAGGATTAGGTGTAGCGGCACTTTTTGCATATCCGCAATGCACAATGTGTCACAATGGAAGTGTAGCAGTGGATTTATCAAAAATATCTTATAAAGAAGTAAAAGAAGATTTAATAAAATTCAAAAAAGCTGAAATGAAACATTCTATGATGAATTTTGTAAAAGATATGAGCGATAAAGAAATAGACGAAGCTGCAAAAAAATATTCAAAAAAATAATAATACTCAAGTTTAAAAAGGATAAAAAATGTATTTAATGTTTTTTAATTTACATTTATTGGTAGTTGTAAGTTGGATGTTATTTTTACTTCAGTTTATAAAAGCTATTGAATATAAAAAAAATATAGAAGGATATATTTTTGGTCTTCTTAGTTTATTTTTTATGGTGATAGTTTTATTTATCGGAACTAAAATGATTTCAATGAATCCAGCGATTGCAAAAAGTGGAGGATGGCTTCATTTAAAACTCTCTTTGGTTGCTTTATTAATGTTGGAAAATATTTTCTTTTTGTATAAATTTTTTAAGAAAAAGCCAGTATCTGTAAAATTTGCAGAAATTTTATATTGGATTAGCTATATGTTTTTTATGATTATATTAGCTCTTAGTATGTTTAGACCATTTTAACCTACCTTCCCGCCAACACCTAACGATTTCATAATCAAAAACGTCTGATTTGCCTTGTTTCTCGACATTTCACAAGAGATTTCCCTTGCTTTTAACATCGTTATGTGTTAAAATACACCTA
>JALUWM010000087.1 GCA_027019465.1 Campylobacterales bacterium | reverse complement strand
TATAAAAAACGGAATAAATGCTGATAAATTCTTGTCTTTGTTTATAAAACATCCAAATGAATTAAATAAGAGTGATAAAAATTATCTTTTAAAAATATTAAAATCCCTAACTCCTAAAATGATTAATAATGAAAGATTAAAAGAGCTGTTTTTTAAAGATAATTTTAGCGATGAAGAGTTTGTTGATTTTGAAATGCTTTTTTTGCTTAGCTGGTGCGGGGGATATTTAAAAGCCCAAGATTTTATAAAAGAGCTTTTAGGTAAAAATAGTTTTAAAAATGAAGATAAAAAAGTTTTAGTTGAGTATTTGTTTAAATTTTTAGAAAAAATTTTGCCTCTTTATAAAAAACTCCAAAACGAAGGTAAAATCAGCGTTACCACCACACCTTACACTCATCCCATATTGCCACTTTTAATTGATATAAATGTTGCAAAAAAAGCAAATCCTGCCACTTCTTTACCTCAAAATGGAGTTTCTTTAAGTGATGATGCCGTTTTACATATAAAAAAAGCAAAAGAGATTTATAAAAATGTGTTTGGAAAATATCCTTTTGGCTTTTGGCCGGCGGAAGGTGCTGTGGATGAAAAAAGTATTGAGCTATACAGAAATGAAAATATCAAATTAATTGCAACTGATGAAGAGATTTTGAAAAAAAGCGGTGAGAATGATATTTATAATATTTATGAATTTAGTAAAGTTAAAATTATTTTTAGAGACCATACATTAAGCGATTTAATCGGATTTACCTATAAAGATTTTGAAGAAAAAAAAGCGGTTGATGATTTTTATAAAAGGATTCAAAAAGAAGGAATAATAAGTGTTATTTTAGACGGGGAGAATGCTTGGGAATATTATGAAAATAATGGAATTGATTTTTTGAATGAATTATATAAAAAATTGGAAAGTGTAAATACTTTAACTTTAAAAGATGTTCTTAATTTAGAAGCTAAGAAGTTAAATTATCTTTCTCCTGGCAGCTGGATATACGGGGATTTTAATACCTGGGTTGGAGACGAAGAAAAAAACAGGGCGTGGGAGCTTCTTTTTCAGACAAAAAGGGATTATCTTCATCATAAAATTGATAATGAAAAAATAAGTGAGAATTTTTTAAAAGCCGAGGCGAGTGACTGGTTTTGGTGGTATGGTCAGGGTCATTATACAGAGTTTAGCAAAGAGTTTGATGAAATTTTTAGGGGTTATTTAATAGAAATTTATGAAGAATTAAATCTTCCAGTGCCGAGTAATCTTTTTGAGCCTATTGTCGGGGCTTATGAGATGAAAGCAATTATAAATAATCCTAAGAATTATATAACTCCTATAATTGATGGAAAAATAACATCATTTTTTGAATGGGTAGGAAGCGGTTATATTGATAATATTGGTTCTTCAATGCAAAGTAATTCAATAGTAAAAAGAATTTATTTTGGAGAAGATAGGGGAAATATCTATTTTAGGCTTGATGTTAGTAATATAGATATTGATGTTAAAATATTTTTTGATGAAGATGAGATTAAGAATTTTGAAATTGCTAAAAAAGAGATAATAGAAATTAAAATACCTAAAAAAGAAAAAAAAGAATTTGAAGTTAGGTTTGAGATTTATCAAAATGAAAAATTAATTGAAATAGCTCCAAATAATGCAAGGCTTATTATAAAAATAGATAATGACTATTCAAAAAATTGGTTTATATAAGGAATAAAATGAGTTTATTAATCGGATTTCATATGCATCAACCTGTAGATAATTTTAAAGAGGCAGTAGAAAATGCAGTAAATTTGTGTTACAGACCGCTTTTTGAAACACTAAAAAAATATCCTGAATTTAAATTTTCTCTTCATTCAAGCGGATGGCTTTTAGAACAGTTAAAAGAAAAATATAGTGATGTTTTTGAAAATATTTTGTATTTAAATGAAAAAGGAAGTGTGGAGTTTTTTACAGGAGGATTTTATGAGCCTATTTTAGCCTCAATTCCAAAAGAGGATAGAACTTTTCAAATAGAAAAATTAAATAATTTTTTAAATCAAAATTTTGGATTGACTCCAAAAGGTTTGTGGTTAACTGAGCGAGTTTGGGAAGATAGTGTAATTGATGAAGTTAGAAAATGTGGAATTGAATATTTAATGGTTGATGATTATCATTTTTTGTGTGCCGGGTTTGATAAAAATGAGCTTGATGGATATTTTTACAGCGAATATAACGGGGAGAAAATAGGGATTTTTCCGATAAGCAAAGAATTAAGATATGCTATTCCTTTTTATTTGCCAGATGACGCAGTTAGTTTAATAAAAAATAAAAAAATGGCTATAATTTTTGATGATGCAGAAAAATTTGGTCTTTGGCCAGGAACTAATGAGTGGGTTTATAAAGAAAAATGGCTTGAAAAGTTTATTCAAAAAATATTAAGCGAAAATATTAAAACAGCTCATTACAGTGATGCTTTTAGGGAAAAATCAAACGGAATATGTTATCTTCCAAATGTCTCTTATTATGAAATGGGGGAGTGGAGTTTAAGAAGTAAAGACACTCTTGAATATAAAAAATTAATTGAAAAAGTAGGAAAAAATTATTTTGATAGTATTGGAATTAAGTTTATAAAGGGAGGAATTTGGAAAAACTTTTTTGTTAAATACCCTGAATCTAACCATCTTCATAAAAGAATGATTGAGATTTCAAAGAAAAAAAAGAGTGATAGCTTATATAAACTTCAAACAAATGATGTCTTTTGGCACGGGGTTTTTGGAGGGCTTTATCTGCCAAATCTAAGGGATAATGCTTATAGGTATTTATGTGAGTGTGAAAAAGAGCTTTTTATATGTGAGTATATTCAAAAAGATGATTTTAATTTTGATGGGATTGATGAAATTAAGGCAGTGAAAAAAAATTTTATTTATATTTTTTCAACAAAAGGCTCAAGGCTTATTGAGCTTAGTGATAAAGAAAAACTTTTTAATTTTCAAAATACCCTTACAAGAAGATTTGAAAGTTATCATCAAAAAATTTTAGATAATAGTGATGAAAAGAATAATTCTAAAGTTACAACCATTCATAATCTAAAAAGAAAAGCAAATTTTAATGTAAAAGAGTATCTTTATTATGACAGATATCAAAAAGCCTCTTTTATTGATTTAGTAACAGATGATAGTTTTAATATTGATAGTTTTAAAAAGAATAATTTTAATGAATTTGCCAGATTTTATGAAAAAGAATTTATTAATGAAGGGCTTAAATTTTGGTATGAAGATGATGAATATAAAATAACTAAAAATTTTAATATTGATAAAAAAATAGATTTTGAAATTGAATTAAATGCAAAAGGCAATATTTATGCAATGGAATTTAATTTCCATTTTGCAGGAGATGTTTTAATAAACGGGAATGAATTTGAAGAAGAGCTTGAATTAAGCGGGGATATTTTTGAAATTGTTGATGAATTTACAAAAAGAAAAATAAAATTTAAGTTTGATAAAGAATTAAAAGCAATTTTTACAAATCTTTATACGATATCTCAAAATGAAAAAGGGTATTCCCTAACGCATCAGGAGGTAAGTTTTGTTTTTTATACTCCTTTTGATAAGATGTTAAAAATAAGCGGGAGTTTAGAAATTGAGTGAAATAAGATATGATTTAATCCATAACGAATATGTTTTAATTGCACCTGAGAGACTTCATAGACCAATAGAATTTGCTACTCCAAAACTTTCAAAAATATCTGAATGTCCTTTTTGTCCTGGAAATGAAAATCTAACTACAAAAGAGATTTTTTCTATAAAAGTTAATGGTAAATGGGTTACAAGAGTTGTTCCGAATCTTTATAAAGCTGTAGGAATTGAGAGTAATTTTGATTTTGACACTGATGGACTAAATGAAAAGTTTGGAGGGTTTGGAGCTCATGAAATAATAATAGATACACCAAAACATAATGCTTCTTTTGCCAGTATGGATTTGATTGAAATTTATTATTTTTTAAAAACTATTAAAGAAAGAATTATGGATTTAAAAAAAGATAGAAGAATAACACATCTTAATATTTTTAAAAATAAAGGTCTAAAAGCCGGAGCTTCTCAACCTCATCCTCATACTCAAATTATTGGACTTCCAATAATGAGTAATTTTCAAAAAGAGCTTTTTAAAAGAAGTTTTGAATTTTATAAAAATAGAGGCAAAAGTATGTATGAAGAGATTTTTTTGTTTGAGAATAAAAATAAAAGGAAAATATATTCATCAAATGAATTTTTAATTTATGCTCCTTTTGCTTCAGCTTTTGCTTTTGAGAGTGTCATTATTTCTAAAAATTACTCTTCAATAGAAAATATGGAAGATAAGACTTTAAAGGAACTCAGTGTTCATATTAAAAAACTTTTTACTGCTTTAAATATGGAACTTGGAGACTTTGATTTTAATATGCTTTTTTATCTGCCCCCAATTAATAAAAATTTTGAAAATAAAGATTATTTTGATGAAATAAATAATATTTTTAGATTTTTTATAAGGGTTACTCCTAGGATTTATAATATTGCCGGATTTGAGCTTATGAGCAGTTCTGCTATTAATCCGGTTGTGCCAGAAGAGGTTGCAAAAATTCTTAGGGAAAAAATATGAATTTAGCCGTTGATATTGGAGGTACTTATTTAAGATATGATATTTATGGAATTAAAAAAATAGAAATTAAAAATATTGATATTGAAGAGTTTTTAAGAAAACTTATTAAAAAATATAACATAAAAAAAATAGCTATCTCTTTTGCCGGACAGGTGAATAATGGCGAAATTCTCTCTTCTCCAAATGCTAAAAAATTTAATCCAAAAAATTTAGGAATTCCTTATATTTTAGAAAATGATTTAAACTGTGCAGCGTTGGCTGAAAGTAATTATTTTAAAAGTAAATTTTTAGTGGCTTTATATTCCGGCACAGGGCTTGGTAGTGGAATAATAGAAAATGGAAAAATCGTTAGAGGATATAAAAATTTAGCTGGGGAAATAGGACATATTCCTTATAAAAAAGCTCCTTTTAAATGTGGATGTGGAAAAGATAACTGTATTGAGCTTTTTGCATCTGGAAACGGTATTAAAAAATGGGCTAATTTTCTTAGTTGTGAGGATAATTTAAAAACAACTTGCAAGGAAATTAAAAAAAATTATGAAAAAGCTCTTTTAACAGCAGCGGCAACTGTTCTAACTCTTTTTAATTCTGAAATGTTGGTTTTAGGAGGAGGAGTTATTAAAAATAATCCTTATTTAGTAGATTTAGTGAAAAAAGAGATTAAAAATTATGCTCCTTCTTTTTCTATTTCTAAAATAGTTTTAAGTGAAATTGAAGATGCTTCACTCATAGGGGCAAAATTACTTTTAAAGGAGAAAAAATGAAACTTAATATACTTTTTTGTGCATCGGAAATGGCACCTTTTGCAAAAACAGGCGGATTAGCTGATGTTGCAAAAGCATTGCCTAAAGCTTTAAGTAGAGCTGGGCATAATGTAAAAGTCGTGCTTCCAAGATATTACAAAATAGATAAAGCTAATTTAGAGCATATTCCAGGAAGTATTGGAATTGATATGGCAGGAGAGACTTTATGGGCTGGAATTTATAAAACTCAGTTTGAAGGGATTGAGGTCTATTTCATTGATTATGAGCTTTTTTTTGGAAGAGGTGGGCTTTATGATGAAGGGGGATATGCCTACAGGGATAATGACAAAAGATTTATATTTTTTTCAAAAGCGGCGTTTGAGCTTGCTAAATTTTTGGATTTTAAACCCGATATCGTCCATTCAAACGACTGGCATACAGCCTCTCAGCCGATTTTATTAAATACTTCTTTAAAGCAGGATGATTTTTTTAAAAATACAGCTTCAATTTATACAATTCATAATCTTCAACATCAGGGGGTTTTTGATAAAAAAGCATTTGAATATTTAGGAATTTCTCCTGAGCATTTTAATCCTTTTGAAATGGAAGCCTTAGGCGGTCTTAATTTAACAAAAGGGGCTGTTTATCACGCAGATATCGTTACTACCGTTTCTAAAAAATATGCAAAAGAGATTCAAACGCCTGAATTTGGATTTGGTCTAAATGAGCATATAAAAGCACACTCATATAAACTTTTTGGGATTTTAAACGGAGTTGATTATGATGAGTGGAATCCAAAAACTGATAAGTTTATTGTAAAAAATTATGATGTTGATGATTTAGAAGGCAAAAAAGTATGCAAAGAGGATTTACAAAATATTTTTAGACTTGAAAAAAGAGGTGATATTCCGTTAATTGGATTTGTAGGAAGATTTGCCGAGCAAAAAGGAATTTCTTTAATAGCCTCAGCTATTGAAGGACTTGTTCATTTAGACGCCCAGTATGTGTTTTTAGGAACGGGAGAGAAATGGGCTGAGGGATTTTTTAGCGATATAAGTGGTAAATATCCAAATTTTAAAGTTTATGTAGGATATTCAAATGAACTGGCTCACAAAATTGAAGCGGGGAGTGATTTGTTTTTGATGCCAAGTCTTTTTGAACCTTGCGGTCTTAATCAGATATATTCACTAAGATATGGAACTCTTCCTATTGTTAGGGCTGTCGGCGGGCTTGATGATACTATTAAAAATTATAATCCTACTACAAAAGAAGGTAACGGATTTAAATTTTGGGATGCAACAAGAGATGCTATTTATAATACTGTTAAATGGGCTGTTGATACCTTTAAATTTGATAAAGAAGGTATAGAAAAAATGATAAAAAAAGCTATGAGAGAGAGGTTTAGCTGGGAAAAAAGCGCTAAAGAGTATGAAAAATTATATTTAAAAGCATTGGAGTGGAAAAAATGATTTATTATGATGTAACAAGGTTTAGTGAATTTGATATTTATCTATTTAAGGAGGGAACTCATTATCAATTATATGATAAATTCGGCTCTTTTCCTATGAAAAGAGAAGGTAAGGATGGAGTCTATTTTGCCGTATGGGCTCCAAATGCTAAGGCTGTGAGCGTAGTAGGGGATTTTAATGGTTATAATCCAAAAATTCATCCTCTAAAAAAAAGAGACCAAAGCGGTATTTGGGAAGGGTTTGTAACTGAGGCAAAAATAGGGCAGACTTATAAATACCATATCCTAACGCCTTATAATACAATTAATCTGAAAGCAGACCCTTATGCAAAAAGAAGTGAAAGACCTCCAAAATCGGCTTCTATTATTTGTGATATAAAATATAAATTTAATGATAAAAAGTGGCTGGAAAAAAGAAAAAAAACTGTTTGGATGGAATCTCCTATAAATATTTATGAAGTTCATCTTGGCTCTTGGAAAAGAAAAAACGGAGAATATTTAAATTATGTAGAGTATGCAAATGAACTTGTAAAATATCTTAAAAAAATGAATTACACCCATATTGAACTTTTACCTATTACTGAATATCCTTTTAAAGGCTCTTGGGGATATCAGGTAACTGGATATTTTACTCCGACTGCAAGATACGGAAAACCAGAAGAATTTAAAAAATTTGTAGATATTATGCATAAAAACGGAATTGGTGTAATAATGGATTGGGTGCCTTCTCACTTTGTAACAGATGGACATGGGCTTATTGCATTTGACGGAACGGCTTTATATGAGTATAAAGACCCTAAAAAAGGATATCATCCCGAGTGGAAAAGTGCTGTTTTTGATTATGGCAGACCAGAAGTTAGGGCATTTTTAATATCATCTGCCTTGTATTGGTTAAAAGAATACCATATTGACGGAATAAGAGTGGATGCAGTAGCTTCTATGATTTATTTGGATTATGCAAGAAAAGAGGGTGAATGGTGTCCTAATATTTATGGAGGAAATGAAAATTTAGAGGCAATAAGCTTTTTAAAACAGCTTAATGAGACCTGTTACAAGGAGTTTGAAGATATTTTAATGATTGCAGAAGAATCAACAGCTTTTCCTAAGCTTACATATCCTTTGTATGAGGGGGGAGTTGGATTTGGTTATAAATGGAATATGGGATGGATGCACGATACGCTTAATTATTTTAAAAAAGATTCAATTTACAGAAAATATCATCATAATCAGATAACTTTTTCTCTTTGGTATGCGTTTGATGAGAAGTTTGTTTTACCTTTAAGTCACGATGAGGTGGTACATATGAAAGGCTCTTTAATAAATAAAATGCCAGGCGATGTAAATCAAAAATTTGCTAATTTAAGAGCTCTTTTTTCTTATATGATTGCCCATCCTCATAAAAAGCTGCTTTTTATGGGCGGAGAGTTTGGTCAATGGAAAGAGTGGGATTATGAAGGAGAGCTTGAATGGTATTTATTAAAAGAAAATTATCATAAAAATCTTCAAAAAATGGTCTCAAAACTTAATTTTTTATATAAAACCGAGAAAGCTTTTTACAAATGGGATGAAGAAAAAAGAGGGTTTGAGTGGATGAATGATGTGGATTATGAAAGAAGTATTCTCTCTTTTGCAAGATACGGGGATGATGAAATTATTTTAGCTGTTTGTAATTTTGCAGATACTGAATATAAAAATTATCAAGTAGCAGTTCCAAAAGAAGGGAAATATATAGAAATTTTTAATTCACAATCAAGTGAATTTGACGGATGGGATAAAAGTGTAAAAAGAGTAATTAATTCGGTTAAAAAAGAGTGTTGTGGAAAAGAAAATTCTATTTTTGTAGATTTACCGGCCCTTGGAGTTTTATTTTTTAAATATGATAAAATTAGCAAAAAGGCTGTAAATGAAAATAAGGGCGTTAGATAGTTTATATAAACCAACTGATATAGCAGTGGGAAGTGCTAGAAGTTGCTATTTTGGAAAAAATATTATTTCTCCCGAAAGTGCTGCTAAATGGGATAAAAAAAACGATTTACTAAATTCAATTTTTAAAGCGGGTCATCATACTACTTTAATGCACTATCATTTTACATTTTTAATTGAAGGTATGAGCCGTCTTTTAATTTGGAGACTTTTGCACTCTCATCCATTTTATAATTCTGAGCAAGTAAGCCAGCGATATGCAAAAATGAAAATAGATAATTTTACCTATCCTAAAAATTGTGATAAAACTAAATGGCAAAATTATTATGAAAAAATGTTTAATTATTATGAGATTTTAATAGAAAAATTAACTCCTGAAATAGAAAAAAATTTGCCTAAATTCAAAAAAAAAGAAAGCACTAAAAAAGCTCAGGAATTTGCAAGGTATTTATTGCCTATGGGAATGAACGCCCATCTTTATCATACAATCAATGTGGTTACAGCTTTAAGATATATTAACGCGGCTAAATCAATTCCTGAGGCAAGGGATGAGGCTAAGGATTTTGTTACTCAAATAGAAAGTGAAATGCTTAGAATTGATAAAGATTTAGCACCTTTAATTGAATTTGCAAAAAATGCTCCTTCTATTTTTCCTGATATTGATATTGAAAAAATAAAAAAAGAAAAAAATCTAAAAAAAGATGTAGAAGTTTTTGATATTGTTGATTATGATTTTGAGTTAAATAGCAATTATGCAGGAGTTTTGAGACTTTCAAATATATGGCTAGATAGTAGTATACTTGGAAGTTTTAATTCATATATCAAATTATCTCTTAGTGCAGACGCACAAAATCAAAGACACCGACGCTCTCCTGCAATTAGGGCTAAACTAGAAGATATTTATAAAAGAGATTTTTATATTCCTCTTATTATTAAACAAAATAAAGATATTTTTAATTTATATAATAAAGCTGTTGGGTATTCATATGAATTTTTTGAAAGTGAAAAGGAAGTTTTAGGATTTAGCGAAGCTGTTTATGCACTTTTGAATGCCCACAATATTGAAATATGTGAACACGATGATTTTAATGAATTTGCCCACAAAGCTCAAATGAGGCTTTGTTATAACGCACAAGAAGAGATTTTTGATATAACATATGAACAAATTAAGAGATTAAAAGAAAAAGATGTTAAAGCCGCGGATAAATTCCTGCCTCCTTGCACCGTTAGAAATATAGAAAATATAAGACCAATTTGTCCAGAAGGTGATAGATTTTGCGGGGTTAAAGTTTGGAAACTGGATTTTAGTGAATATAAAAGATTAATTTAATGGGTATTCAAGATTATTTATATAGTGAGTTTGATAATGAAATTATAGAAGAATTTTTGATGATGCTTGACATTATGGAAGATAATATTGATTTGATAATAGAAGGACTTTATGAAGATTATGACAATAATATAAATGAACTTTTTAGAATGTTTCATAATTTAAAATCAGCAACAGGTTATTTGAAGTTAGATAGAATAAATAAATTTTGTCATTTTGTAGAAAATATACTTGAAAAAGCCAGGAAAAAATCCAAGCCCACTGAGGAGCTTATAAACTGGCTTTTTGATGTTTCTGAGCAGTTTCATACATGGTATAAAAACATAAATAAAAATGAAGAACTAGCTCCGTTTAATCCGAAAGTTTTAAAAATTTCAAAAATTTGAGGTGATTATTACTTACTCTAGCATCTAAAAAACATAATTTTAATATTCAATAAATCTCTATAATTAGGGAATCTATCTATTATTTATTTGAGTTTGTTTGTTGTCTTAATAATAAATTATTTAAAACCTCCATTCCCGAGACTTATAACGAGCCCACCGGCGGTTCAACCCCAAGGTCGGCATAAATCTCTTTTTGCTTTTTGAGCATTTCCCCGACACGCATTTTGCTTCCGGGTGCTTCGAAGCACTCAATGACATCAAGCGTATCCAG
>JALUWM010000086.1 GCA_027019465.1 Campylobacterales bacterium | reverse complement strand
TTCTATTTTTACAAGTATACCTTTATGATTCTTTTTTGCATCAATTATTGCTTCTGCTTTATTGAATGATTTAATAATAAACTCAATTTGCTCACCTTTATAAAACATAAAAACTTTATAATATTTCATAATTTTGCCACCCTATAAACTTCTTCAAGCGTTGTCATTTTATTTTTAGCTTTAATTAATCCGTCAAAAAACATATTTTTAAAACCGTGCTCTTCCAAATATTTTAAAATATCTATTCTATCTTTATTTTTTGCTATCATTCCTTCAAGTTTTTCATCCTGCAAAAAAATTTCTGTAATAAGAGTTCTACCCAAAAATCCTGTCATATCACATTTTTCACATCCCCTTCCTCTATAAAAAACTGTATTATTTCCTATGAATTTTTTAATAGGCTCTAAATAAGATTCCTTTGGCTTATAAGGTTCTAAACAATAAGGGCAATTTGTTCTTACAAGTCTTTGAGCTTCCACACCAACCAAAGCGGCACTAACCATAAAAGGCTCAGCTCCCATATCTATCATTCTTGAAATAGCACTCACTGCATCATTTGTATGAAGCGTTGAAAGAACCAAATGTCCTGTAAGAGCTGCTTTAATAGCAATTTCGAGTGTTTCAAGATCCCTTATTTCCCCTATCATTATAATATCTGGGTCTTGTCTTAATATACTTCTAAGTGCCCCTGAAAAAGTCATACCCGCTTTTGCATTTACCTGAACTTGTTGGACGCCATAAAGTTTATATTCCACAGGATCTTCAACTGTAATAACTTTAGTATCAGCTTTTGCTATCTCATTAAGTGATGCATAAAGTGTTGTAGATTTACCACTTCCTGTAGGACCTGTGACCAAGAAAATACCATTTGGCTTAGAAAGAGCTTCTCTTAAAAATTCTAAATTTTTAGTAGTAATACCTATATCATCAAGTTTTTTTAATATATTCCTTCTATCAAGAATTCTTATAACAAGACTTTCTCCCCATACTGTAGGCAAAGAAGAAACCCTAAAATCAAATTTATTTCCATCAATTTCCAGTGAAAATCCACCATCTTGGGGCTTTCTTTTTTCACTAACATCCATTTTTGATTCAAGCTTTATTCTTGAAATTAACGCATTATAAATTTCACTGTCAAAATCTAAAAATTCTCTGAGCTTTCCAAATACCCTAAATCTTATTACCGCACCTTCTTCTTCAGCTTCAATATGAATATCACTCGCTTTTTTATCAATTCCGTTTTTTATAATATAGCCTATAAGTTGAAAAATAGCCGATTCACCTTTAGTCTCAGCACCTTTAAGTTCTTTTTTAATCTGTCCTAAAATTGCTTTTAATTTTGTTCTGTTTTCTATAATTTTTAATGCTTTTTCAATATCTTCTTTATGAGCTAATACAAATTCAAGCTTTTTATCCCTAAAAAATCTTTTAAAATAATTCTGGGCATTCCAATCAATAGGATTTTCCATAGCAATTCTAACTTTATCAAACTCCACATCAACAGGAACAGCCTTTGTTTGTTTTAAAATATTAATAGGGATTTCAATATTTCTAACTCTTATTTTGCCGAGATTATTTACATAATTTACATTAAGTTCTTTTGCAAGTTCTTTTAAAAAAACATCTTTTGAAATAAAATTTAAATCATATAAAACATCAAGAAGTTTTTTTTGAGGATGTTCTTTTTTATATTCTATAGCCTTATTAAGCTGTTCAGGTGTAATTATTCTTTTTTCTAATAATATTTCTCCTACCAATATTTTTCCTTTTTAATTAATTTAGAATTTTTATAAAAGCTTAAAATAAAATTATTATCTTTAAGATCATAAAAAACTTTTATTTTTTCTCCTGTTTTTGTATAAACATTAAAAGTGTTATTATTTACAATAGGTTTTTGAATTTTAACCAAATAAAAGACTTTTCCTAAATCATCATCAAAAGAATAAGGAATATTAATTAAATTTAAAGAAATTTTATCATTATATATATATCTGATAAGAAGAGTTTTTATATTAAAAAGTGTTGCTATATAATTTGCGTTAATTCTTCCGTCTTTAGTAAATCTTAAAGCTTTTGCCACATCAAGAGCAAGAGTTAACTGATGCTTTTTTAAACAAGAATATCCAACAAGGGATAACAAATCTTCTCTTTTCCCTATATATTTGTTTATATATTGCCATCTGTGTTGACAAATAAAACTGAAATAATTATTTTTAAAAAGATATACAATACTTTGTTTAGATAAATCAAAAGCATAAATATTTAAAAATAAAATAGAAATAATCAATTTTTTCATTAATTACCCTTTAATTTTCTTAAGAAATTATAACAAATAAAAGCTATTTTGTTATAATTGCAAAAAAAGGAGAATTATTATGAGTCTTAATATATATTATGACAAAGATTGTGATTTAAATATCATAAAAAGTAAAAAAGTTGCTATGATAGGTTTTGGAAGCCAAGGACATGCTCATGCACTTAATCTTAGAGACAGCGGCGTAGATGTTGTTGTTGGACTTAGAAAAGGAAGTAAATCTTGGAAAAAAGCTGAAGGTTATAAGTTTACAGTTTTAGAAGTGGCTGAAGCTGTAAAAGAAGCTGATGTTGTTATGATTTTGCTTCCTGATGAAATTCAACCAGATGTTTATTATGGGGAAATTGAACCTAACTTAAAAAAAGGTGCAACTATTGCATTTGGACACGGATTTAATATTCATTTCAAATTAATAAAACCAAGAGCCGATTTAAGTGTTATTATGGTAGCTCCAAAAGCACCGGGACATACGGTAAGAAGTGAATTTGTAAGAGGCGGAGGAATTCCTGATTTAATTGCAGTTGAACAAGGTGGTGAAGAAGCTAAAAAACTTGCTTTATCTTATGCAAGTGCAATTGGTGGAGGAAGAACAGGTATTATTGAAACAACATTCAAAGATGAAACAGAAACAGACCTTTTTGGTGAGCAAGCAGTTCTTTGCGGTGGTGTTACAAGCCTTGTAAAAGCAGGCTTTGAAACATTGACAGAAGCTGGATATGCCCCTGAAATGGCTTACTTTGAATGTCTTCATGAATTAAAACTTATTGTTGATTTAATGTATGAAGGCGGTATTGCAAATATGAGATATTCTATTTCAAATACAGCTGAATATGGAGATTATGTAAGCGGTCCTAGAGTAGTTGGAGAAGAAAGCAAAAAAGCAATGAAACAAGTGCTTAAAGAAATTCAAAACGGAGTTTTTGCTAAAGACTTTATTCTTGAAAGAAAAGCCGGATATGTAAGAATGAATGCTGAAAGAGGATTGGCAGAGAACAGTTTAATAGAACAAACAGGAAACAAACTAAGAAAAATGATGCCTTGGATTACAGCAAACAAAATAGTAGATCAAGATAAAAATTAATATTTTCTTCAAATCCCTTTTTGGGGATTTTATAGAGAATATTAAAGGAAAAATATGGCTGAAGTTATAACAATAACAAGTGGAAAAGGCGGGGTTGGTAAATCAACTACTACGGCTAATGTTACAACAGCTCTTGCACTTGAGGGTAAAAAAGTGATAGCAGTTGATTTTGATATAGGTCTTAGAAATCTTGATATGATTTTAGGACTTGAAAATAGAATTGTTTATGATGTTGTAGATGTAATGGAAGACAGATGCAATTTGGCCCAGGCTATTATTAAAGATAAAAGAACACCTAATTTACATTTTTTACCTGCAAGCCAGACAAAAGATAAAACAATTCTAAATAAAGAAAAAGTTGAAAAACTTATTAATGATTTAAAAAAAGATTTTGATTATATTTTCATTGATTCTCCCGCGGGAATTGAAAGCGGTTTTGAACATTCAATATATCTTGCCGACAAAGCTTTAGTAGTTACCACACCAGAAATAAGTGCTGTAAGAGATGCTGACAGAGTAATAGGAATAATTGATGCAAAAAGCAAAAAAGCAAAAGAAGGAAAAGAAGTAAATAAATATATAATAATAAACAGACTAAAACCTGAACTTGTTGAAAAGGGAGAAATGCTTTCAACCGAGGATGTTTTACATATTTTGGCCCTTCCTTTAATAGGTATAATTCCTGATGATGAAGATATAGTAAAATCAACAAACCTTGGAGAGCCTATTGCACTAGACAAAAATTCTATTGTAGGAGAAGCTTTTAGAAGAATTGCTAAAAGAATCGAAGGTGAAGATATAGAATATTTGGACATAAGTTCAAAAAAAGGATTTTTCAGTAAACTAAAAGGATTATTTAAATGAGTTTTTTTGATATTTTTAAGAAAAAAAAATCCAAAGATGTGGCAAAAGATAGACTTATGATGATGCTCGCATATGAAAGAGCAAATACAAAAATAGATAATTTAGATGATATGAAACAAGAACTTATTGATGTTGTCAAAAAATATCTGAATGTTCGGGATATTAATATAAAAACATCTTCAAACCAGGATATAGAAACGCTTGAAGTGGAAATATTACTCAATAAATGAAAAAAACAAAAAGAACAAAAAAAAATAAAAAAAAAGTATCTATTTATAAAATAATTCTTTTTTCTCTTCTTTTTATCGTTATTGGATTAAGCGGTTTTATAATCGGATACCTTGTAAATCAAACACAATCAACTAAACAAATTAAAAAATATAAAAATAATTTAGTTATATTGGAAAATAAAATAAACACCCTTTCAAAAGATTTAAATAGTAAAAAAATTCCAAAAAAAGAGATTTCTTTCAATTTAATTAAACCTAGAAATTCAGAAATAGAAGATTTATTAAGCGTAACAAAAAATAAACAAATAGAAAATCAACCAACAATAGTAAAAGAAAATAAAAGAATAAAAAATAAATCAAAAAAAATAAATCAAAAACCAAAACTTGTAATCATTATAGATGATGTTTCTTTCGGATATGAAACAAAACTTATAAAACAAATACCTTTTCATATAACACCATCTTTTTTTCCGGCAACAAAAGGACATCCGTTTACACCTCTTTATGCAAAAACTTTTCCTGATTATATGGTTCATGTTCCAATGCAGGCTATGCATTATCCTCATCCAGAACCTCATACTCTTAAAGTTACAGACAGCTATTCCACAATAAAAAAAAGAATAAATATTATAAAAAAAGAATTCCCAAAAGTCCATTTTATAAATAATCACACGGGTAGCAGATTTACAGCAAATCTTCAAGCAATGAATAAACTTTTTATGATATTAAAAAAAGAGCATTTAGGCTTTGTTGATTCAAGAACAACACCTTTTACAAAAGCTTTAATTGTTGATAAAATTTATCATATTCCCATGTATTCAAGAAATATTTTTCTAGATGATAAAGAAAATTCCAAATATATAAAAAATCAACTAAGAAAAGCTGTCAAAATTGCCGAAAAAAAAGGATATGCAATAGCAATAGGACATCCACATAAAGTAACTCTTATAACACTTAAAAATGCAGGAAATATTTTAAAAAATGTAAAAGTAGTTTATATAGATGAACTTAATGAAACAAAAAATAAATTTTAATAATTTTGAGCTTTTTTATAAAGGTAATTTGAAGCTATTAAATAAATCTAAAATTGCAATTGTAGGAAGTAGAAAAGCTAGTAAATATACAAAAGAGATTACCTTTTTACTTGCTAAAAAACTCTCAAAAAAATTTACTATTGTAAGTGGAGGAGCACTAGGAGTTGATACAGAAGCGCATAAAGGGGCATATCCTCATACAATTTTTGTATCTCCATCTTCTCTTGATATAATTTACCCAAAATCAAATGAAACTTTAATAAAAAATATTTATAAAAATTCTTTAGCCGTAAGTGAATATGAAAAAAATTATAGACCCTATAAACACACTTTTTTACAAAGAAACAGAATAATAGTGGCATTAAGTGAATTTGTAATTATTACAGAAGCTAATATCAAGAGCGGAAGCATGGGAAGCTTTGAATGGGCAAAAAAGTATGGTAAAAAAGTTTATGTCATTCCTCATAGACTTAATGAAAGCTCTGGGACCAGATATTTAGCCTCTAAAGGAGAAGCTGAAGTCATATGGGATATAAATGAATTTTGTAAAAATTTAGGAATTGAAGATAATCAAAAAGTTTTAAATTTAAACGAAGCACTCAAAACATATGGAAGCGAGCTTTATGAAATGGAACTTGAGGGAAAAGTTTCTATAAAAAACGCAAAAGTATATTTTAATTAAGAGCTGGAATGAAAGGCACTCAACACTCAACACTCAAAATTCAAAACTCATCTATCAATTCACCCATCCGTTCATCTACTTTATTAACTCATCCCTTTAAACCGATAATTGATAAAACAAGCGAAATTTTAATTCTGGGAACTTTTCCTTCAATTAAATCTTTTGAAAATGATTTTTATTATTCTCATCCAAAAAATCAGTTTTGGAAAATATTAGCTTTAATTTTTAATGAAAAAGAACCGAAAACTATTAAAGAAAAAATAGAATTTCTAAAAAAATACAAAATCGCTTTATGGGACACTATATGTGAATGCACACGTGATAAAGGGAATTCAAGAGACGATAATCTAAAAAACATAAAACCCTGCCATCTTGAAAATTTACTTAAAAAACATTCAAATATAAAAAAAGTTGCCGTTACAAGCAGACTGGCTGAAAATGTTATTAAAAAATATTTTAAAAACTCTTCATTTTCTATTCTACACTCATCATTATATTTACCAAGTCCCAGTCCACTCAATGCTAGAATAAATCTTAATGAAAAGGCTAAAAAATGGAAAAAATTATTGCAATAGACGTAGGTCTTAAAAGAATAGGAATAGCTTATACTCCAAATCTTAGCGTTGTTGTACCACTTAATGCAATTATAAGAAAAAACAGAAATCAAGCTGCAAGAGAAGTCGATGAAATTTTAAAAAAATATAAAGCAGATATTTTAGTCGTAGGACTTCCTTTAACAAATGAAGAAATGCAAACAAGAATAAAACATTTTGTATCTTTACTTAATTTTAATGGAAAAATAGAGTTTGTTGATGAAAGTTATACAAGTGCCGTTGTTGAAGAAGAGATGAAAGGAAAAATAAAATACAAAAGAGACGGAAGAGTTGATAGTTTAGTAGCTAAAATGTTGCTTGAGCGTTTTTTAGAAAATCATAAAATTCATTAATATATTTACTTTTATCAGCTAAAAATCCCGTTATATTTTCAACTTCTGTTTTATTCTTATTCTTAAAATCAATTTGCATACTCATTCTTGAATTATACGGAATATTTAAAGCCTGTTTTATAACTTTTTGCTTTTCATCACTTAAATCAACTCCGTAATTTTTAGCAATTTTTATAACCTCATCGATAAATTTCTCTACTTCATCTCTTTTTTCTTCCATAATCCAGCCTGTTGGCTTAGAATAAAAACTTTGAAGAGCAGCAAATGTTGCAATAAAAAGATATTTTTTCCATATATCCTTGTCAATATCATTGGAAAATTTAACTTTCAAATCGCATCCGCTAAAAACTTCTCTTAATTTCTCATCATCTTCAACACACAAATAAAAAAGAGGAGTTTTTTTATAAATTATTCCATTTTCTTTATTAGACAAAATATAAACACAGGCTTTTTTATAATTAAAATTCTTAAATTTTTCAAAATGCCCTATTCCGTTAAGAATTGGCACAACTATTCCATCATCTTTTAGATATTTTGGTAAAAATTTTATGACATTATCTAAATGATAACTTTTTGTAGTTACAAAAACTATGTCATATTTTCCATTCAACTCATCAAATTCAACTTCTTCTAACTCATTAACATCTTTTACTTTTAATTTTTCAACTTCTCCCATGCTGCCTAATACACTCACAAATTTACCACATTTTTTAAGTCTAAAAGCTATATATCCGCCAACTCCGCCGGGACCTATTACTAAAATTTTCATTTTCTTCCTTTAAACTTTTCTGCTAAAACAACTCCCAAAACAATTCCCAAAAATATAACAATCCATAATAATTCACCTACAAAATCTTTCACTCTATACACTCCTTATAATATACCCATTTTCCCATCTACTCATTCACTCATTCTCCCTTTCAAGCACTACCCCGCATTCCATATGCTCTGTATAAGGAAACTGGTCAAAAAATGCAAAAGATTTTATTTTTCTTCCTTTACTTAAAGTTTCTAAATCTCTTTTTAGAGTTTCAGGATTACAGGAAATATAAACAATATTCTCAAAACTATTTACAAATTCCCTTGATTTATCATCAAGCCCGGCTCTTGGAGGGTCTATTAGAATATTTTTTAAATCATATGAAGCTAAAAGCGGGGAATTATCTTTTTTTAAAGAACTAAATTCAGCCGCACTCATAACAAGAAAGGTTATATTATTTCTATTATTTATTTCGGCATTAAAAGTAGCCGCCTGAATGGATTCTTGATTAATCTCAGTTGCAATAACTTTTCTAAAATTTTCACTTAAAGGTATCGTAAAATTCCCGTTTCCGCAGTAAAGTTCAACCAAATCACCTTTTAGGTGTTTTGAATTAGCTAAAGCCCATTCAATCATTTTTTCACTCATTTTTCTGTTTGGCTGAGAAAATGTATTTTCAATAATTTTATATTTATAAATCTTAGCGTTTATATTAAGCTCTTCAATTAAATAATTTTTATCAAAAACAAATTTTCTGCCTTTTCTTCTTACAATAAAATCTATATTTTTAAATTTATTTTTTAATTTTTTTATATCCTCGGCTATTGCTTCATCAACTTTTTTGTGATAAATAAGCGTTACTATAAGCTCACCCTTAGAATTAGACAAAAAATCTATCTCATAAAGTTTAAATCTCAAATTATCATTTTTTTCTATCTCACTTATCAAAGGTGCCATTACATCATAAATAGCCCTATCTACAATTTTACACTCTTCAATTGAAATAACACCTCGCCCGTCTTCCTTTCTTTTTCTCATAGCATAAAAACTTTTATCTCCTTCATGCCAAACCCTAAATTCAGCCCTTGCTCTAAAATGCTCATCACTACCATTAATAACTCCAACTTCCGGCATATCAAACTCACTAAACATCTCTTTTAATCTATTCTTTTTCATTTCTAACTGCTCATTATATGGTATCTGCCATAAAACACAGCTTCCGCACTTTCCAAAACTGCTACAATTCATATAACTCCTTTATTTAAAACTCTCAACAAGCCCCATAACTATAAGATGCCAACCATCAACCAAAATAAATAATAAAATTTTAAAAGGCAAACTTATCATAACAGGAGGCAGCATCATCATACCTAAACTCATCAAAATGGAACTCACTACCATATCAATAATCAAAAACGGCAAAAACAGCAAAAATCCTATCTCAAAAGCGGTCTTTAACTCACTTATCATAAAAGCAGGCACTAAAATAGTAAGAGGCACATCATTTATAGTCTTTGGATTTGGAAGATGACGAATCCTAAAAAAAAGTGCCAAATCTTCTTCTCTTGTATTTTTTATCATAAACATTTTAAAAGGTTTAACAGACCTTTTTATAGCTGTTTCATATCCTATTTTTTTTTGCATATAAGGCTCAATTCCATTATTATATGCCTTTTTAGCATAAGGCTCCATTATAAAAAATGTTAAAACCAGTGCTAAAGAGACTAAAAGAGTAGTTGGAGGTGATTGAGGAGTCCCCATAGCCTGCCTTAAAAATCCAAATACAACTATAAGCCTTACAAAACTGGTAGTAACCAATACAATACTTGGGGCTAAAACAAGCAGTGTTAAAAGAAGCATTACATTAAGAGTAGTAACAAGCTGTTTAGGAGAGCTTGGAGCTGCTAATGACAAATTCACTGTAGGTATAGTAGGAGCTGCTGCAAACACAATCCCTGTAAATAAAAATAAAACTAATAATTTTTTCATTTTTGCATATTATCCAAAATAGATTTTTTTGCTTTTAAAACATTGCTTTTTGCAGCAAAAAACCATATTTCAACTCTTCTATTCTTTGCCCTGCCCTGAGGTGTAACATTGCTTGCAATTGGATGATATTGTCCATATGCCGCAGCACTTAACTGTTTTGGATTAACTCCGTCTTTAATTAAAACTTTTAACACACTTATAGCCCTTGCAGCACTTAATTCCCAATTATCCGTATAAGGGGATGTCGGAGGGGGAGGCATATTGTCTGTATATCCTTTTATCTGAATTTCAATATTTTTTGGAAGATATTGATTAATTATAATAGAAATCCTTTTTAAAAATAAAAGAGTATCAGTACTTGTTATTTTCGCACTTCCGGGACCAAAAGTAATATCAGCCGGAAGTCTTATAAAAAATCCTTTTTCACCTTCTTGTAAAATGAAATTAGCTCCTCTACCGCCTTGGCTTAACTGTTTAAATTCTGTAATTGCAGCTCTTAATTTATTAACTGTCTGAGCTGTTTCTTCTGTTTTTTGTATAGGGGTTGCCTTTTGCATCCTTTCAGGACTAACTTCTGCTTGAGTTCCTCCCTCAAGTACACTAAGAGCACCTGCAAGTGAGCCTATTGCTTCTTTTACTTTTTTTGCATTCATTGTAGACATTGATAAAAGTAAAACAAAAAAACAAAGTAAAAGACTCATTAAATCCCCAAATGTTGCTAACCATTCAGGCATACATTCAGGACATTCACATTTACATTTTTTTGCCATTAATTATTCCTATTCAAATTGACTTACTCTTTTACTTGGAGGAAGGAAGCTAAG
>JALUWM010000085.1 GCA_027019465.1 Campylobacterales bacterium | reverse complement strand
CTCCGGTTGATATAAATGTCATTTCATCATCATCCCCAGCTCTTGCCACGGCATCGGCAGTATCTCCTCCTCCTACAACTTTTGTTCCATGGGTTCTTGCTATTTCGTGAGAGATTTTAGATGTTCCGCGTGAGAATTTATCCATCTCAAACACACCCATAGGTCCGTTCCAAAGAATTGTCTGTGCATCCCAAAGCACTTCACCAAAAAGTCTAACACTAGCAGGTCCTATATCAAGCCCCATCCAGCCATCTGGAATTTCTTGATATGTTACATATCTTACAATAGAATCTTCACTGAATTTATCAGCCGCCACAATATCCACCGGCAGATAAAATTTTACTTTTCTTTTTTTTGCTTCTTCCATAATTGTTTTTGCTTCCTCAATTAAATCTTCTTCTACCAAAGAATTTCCTATATCATATCCAAGTGCTTTTAGGAATGTAAAAGCCATTCCTCCTCCTATAACCATTTTATCCACCCTTGGGAGTAGATTAAACAAAGCCTGTAATTTTCCGCTGACTTTACTTCCTCCAACAACCGCAACAAAAGGTCTGACCGGATTTTTTAGAAGTTTATAGAAAAAATTAATCTCTTTTAAAAGTAAAAATCCTGCCGCCTTATGGGTTCTATCATAAAATTTAGTAATAGCGTGAACACTGGCATGTGCCCTGTGGCTAACACCAAAAGCGTCATTTATATAATATTCCCCATATCCGCTAAGTTCCTTTGCAAAACTTTCATCATCTTTTGTTTCCCTTGCGTCAAATCTAAGATTTTCAAGAAGTAAAATTTCCCCTTCTTTTAAATTAAAAGCTTTATTTTTTGCATCTTCTCCCACAACATCATTTGCCATTTTTATATCCATTTGAAGCAGATGAGAAAGCCTCGTTTTAACAGGCTTTAGAGAAAATTTTTCATTAAACTCCCCTTTTGGTCTTCCAAGGTGAGAGCCTATTACTATTTTACATTCAAGGTCAAGTAAATATTTAACCGTAGGAAGAGCCATTCTAATTCTTCTATCATCTGTAATATTTCCAAATTCATCTAAAGGTACATTAAAATCACATCTTAAAAAAATTCTGCTACCTTTTTTAATATCTAAATCTTTTGGTGAGTTTAATTTCATTATTTCTCCTTTTTAATTTTTATTATTATATCAAAAGCTTAATATAAATTTAACCATATCAAGAAGTCTGTTTGAATATCCCCACTCATTATCATACCATGTAAAGATTTTTGCCATATTTTTATTACTCTGAGTTAAATCAAGAGCCACAATAGAACTTTCACTTCTATTGTTTATATCACTGCTTACTAAATAATTTTCATCAACTGCCAAAATTCCTTTTAATTTATCATTTGAATATTTTTTTAAGAGTTCATTTATATCTTTTGGAGTTGCTTCTTTTTTTAAATCCACTACAATATCAATTAATGAAACATTATTTACAGGAACCCTTACACTTCTTCCATCAAGCCTATTTTTCATACGCGGCAAAACTTTATATATAGCCTTTGCCGCACCTGTAAAAGTTGGAATAATATTGCTAGCAGCAGCGCGCGAGCGTCTTATGTCTCTATAATTTGGAGCGTCTAAGAGTTTTTGGTCCATTGTATAAGAATGAATTGTAGTAATAAATCCTTTATCAACTCCAAAATGTTTATCTAAAATCATAATAACAGGAGCCAGTGCATTTGTGGTACAAGACGCATTTGAAATAACATCTTCGCCTTTATAATCTAAATGATTTACACCTAAAACAAAAGTAGGAGTATCATCTTTTGCGGGAGCTGAGATTATTACTTTTTTATTTTCTCTTTTTATTTCCTCACTAGTTAAAAAT
>JALUWM010000084.1 GCA_027019465.1 Campylobacterales bacterium | reverse complement strand
TCATTTGAAAAAGGTATTTCAGCCATAACTAACCTTATTCGCTTACAAATTCAATAATACACATTTCAGCTGCATCACCTTTTCTAAGCCCTGTTTTTAATATTCTTGTATATCCACCGTTTCTGTTTTCAAATTTCGGTGCGATTTCTTCAATTAATTTTTTAGTTGCCGCTTTTGCTCTTTCGTTAGAGCCTAATTTTGAATATACATTTCTATGTGTATTTAAATCTGCATTTTTTGATTTTGTCACAAGTTTTTCAACATATCTTCTAAGTTCTTTTGCTTTTGGCACAGTAGTGTTTATTCTACCGTTTTCAATTAAATCACAAGCAAGATTTCTTAGAAGCGCAGCTCTATGCTCAGAAGTCCTTCCAAGCTTTCTATATCCGTGTCTGTGTCTCATGATTGCTCCTTTAATTTCTCTAACTTCTCTTCTATTATTTTTTTAATATTTAGCGGAAGTGTTTTACTAAGTGAAAATCCGATTTCATCTAATTTATCATAGATTTCTTCTAAAGATTTAGTTCCTAAATTTTTTACATTTGCAATTTTTTCTTTACCCATTAATGCAAGTTCACCCACATATTTAATACCGGCTCTATCAAGTGCATTAAAACTTCTGCTTCTTAGATTTAAATTTTCAATAGGTTCAAAAAGAATGTTAGACTCATCTGGTAACTCAACATTTTCTTCCTGTTTTGTTTCAAGTTTAAATTCTTTTGAAAATACAGTAAATTGATTTAAATAACTGTTAATAGCATCTTTAAATGCATCCACAGGGTCTATTTGACCATCTGTTTCAATTTCAAAAATTACTTTTTCAAAAGTAGGGTCATCCTGAACTAAAACATTTTCAATATTATAAACTACTTTTTTAATTGGACTAAAATATGCATCAAGACCTATAAAATCATCAGGAAGTTTGTCTCTATAATTTTCAACAGCTACAAATCCCATACCTTTTTTTATAATAATAGATAAATTAAGCTCACCCTCTTCATTAAGTGTCGCAATATACTCCTCAGGTGTAACAATATCAATCTCATCATTAATAAGATCTTTACCTTTAATCTCTTTAGGTCCTGTAAAATGATAATTTACTTCAATTTCATCTTTAGTCTCATCTTTAATTTTAAATCTTATGTTTTTAAGATTTATAATAAAACTTGCCACATCTTCAAGCATGCCTTTTAGTGAATCAAATTCGTGTTTAACACCTTGTATTTGAATAGCCACAGGTGCATAACCTAAAGTGGCTGCTATTAATGTTCTTCTTATCGGATGGGCTACACTGACTCCAAAACCGGCTTCGAAAGGATAAATCTCTATTACCGCTTTATTGTCATTTTTTTGAAAAGAAAATTCACTTGGAATTAAAACTTCTGTTTTTATTTTATTCATTTCTAGCCCCTATTATTTAGAATATAACTCAACTACTAGTCTTTCTTCTACTGGAATATTTACTTCATTTCTTTCTGGCATTCTTGTGAATACACCTATAAATTTTTCTTTATCAACATCAACCCAAGGAGCTATACCTGTTTGTGCTGAAAGTTCAATCGCTCTTTTTATTTGAGGATTATTTTTAGATTTTTCTTTAATTTCGATTCTGTCGCCTTCTTTCACTAAAAAAGACGGAATAGTTACTTTCTTACCATTTACTAAAACATGACCGTGAGTTACAAGTTGTCTTGCAAATCTTCTTGTTGTAGCAAATCCCATTCTATAAATTACATTATCAAGTCTTCTTTCAAGAAGTCTGATTAAGTTTTCCCCAGTTGAACCTTCTTGTCTGTTTGCTTCTTTAAAGAATTTTCTAAATTGTCTTTCTAAAACACCATAAAAATATTTAATTTTTT
>JALUWM010000083.1 GCA_027019465.1 Campylobacterales bacterium | reverse complement strand
CCATTAAAAATAATATTTTCCCCTTCAATCCCAAGACTTCTTGCTTTTTCATATTCAAATTCACTTACAACTTCGGTTTTACTGCCAAGTTTATGAAACACTTTACAAATTGCATCAAGATAATTTGTTTTATAACTCCACCAAAACTGTGTATCAGGATATCTTGAAGTAAAAGCTTCTTTAAATTCTTGATATTTATTTTCAATAGCCTTCTCGGAATATACAAATAAAGGACTTCCATATTTTTTAACTAAATCTTTTACATTATTACCATCTATTTCACTTCTTATTTTTTGTGTTTTAAGAGGACTTCCATATTTACTGGCCATTGTAAAATCAACTTTTATTATCACCGGTTTTTCATATTTTTTACTCATTTTTTTCTCCTTATAATTCTTTTTTACTTATTAATGTTGTAAAGTCTTTAAAATCTGCTACTGCTTCTTCTACATATCTTATATACATTTTTTCAAGTGGATAACTATATTTTTTTTCTACTTTTTCGCCATTAATAAGTTTTATCATCATTTCAGGCAAATTAACTCCAAGCATTGTTGAAAAATGTACCCATGCCGGAAATCTCGGATTAATTTCAATCAAATAAATATCTTTTCCATCACTCATAGCCTCAAATTCAAAAGCTCCTCTCCAACCTATGCTTTCAACAAATTTTTTACTAGCTTCAAAAAGAGCTTTATTATCAATACTAATAGCACTCCAAACTTTTCCAAGTTCTGTGGTTGAAAGTTTTTTAATTCCAACTCCGCCTACAAGCTCACTTCCATTACCAATTCCTATATAATTAATTTCAACTCCACTTATTACTTGTTGAGCTAAAAGCGGAAAACCCCACTCATTTGAAATTTTATAGTAATACTCTATCGCTTCATCAAGATTATAGGCTTTATATGCTTTATAATAATTTCCCTTTACCATTATAGGAAATCCAAGTTCTTTTGAGGCATTAATCAAATCATCAAGAGATGTTATTTCTATTGTTTTTGGATGTTTTACGCCAAGTTTTTTGCTAAATTCAGGTAGTTTACTCTTATCTCTCATTTCAAAACATTCTAAACTTGGCAGATATGTTTTAATCCCTAAATCATTTATTTCTTTTTGATATTTAATATAAAGAGGAAGCTCCGCATCTAAATTAGGAATAACAACTTCTATATTTGATTTTTCTTTAATATAAGTGATTCTTTGTTTAAATTCTTCATATCCCAAAGTTGGATAAGGCATTAAATAAATTTTTTCAAAAAGCCCCTCATAAATTCCAGGTTCATTTGCATCAAAACTAAGCCCTATTAAATTATGCTCTTTTAAACTTTTTGCAACACCAATTCCAGGAGCCGGATTATCTGTATTATTAAGACCGCTTAATGCTATTTTCATTTTATAAGCCCATATATTTTAAGTTTTTGAAAAAAATCTTCTACATCAATATATGCTTCTCTCCAGCTCACATTAAATTCATCTGAAATTATTTGGACTATTTCTTCTTTTGTTTTACTTTCTTTAATAAGTTCAATAATTTTTTTTGCAGTATCATTCATCTGAAAAGATATTCCAAGAGAAGGAATAAAACCTACATTATTCTCATCTATAATCATTTCTTCAAACATTTAAAACTCCTTTTTTGGGAATTTTAAATGCTAGAGGTTAATGAATGGTTAACAAAATCTTTGATATCCTTCTTTTACTCCCTCTTTAGATAAAACAATTTGCCATACCTGATTGATTCTCGCTTTAAAAAGTGCAGCAGATGATAAAAGATAAAATTTCCACATTCTAAAAAATTTTTCATTATATTCTTCTTTTAATTCATCCCATGAATCTATAAAATTTTTATACCAGCTCATTAAAGTAGGATAATATTCATAACTTATATTATGTA
>JALUWM010000082.1 GCA_027019465.1 Campylobacterales bacterium | reverse complement strand
GATTTTAAAATTACATCTCCTGCATCGTGTCCATATGTGTCATTAATATTTTTAAAATGGTCAATATCAAAAAAAACAACTGAATAATTTGTTTTATATCTTTTATAAACATTCTCTTGTTTTTGAAGTTCTTCCTCTATTGCTTTTTTATTTGCAATATTCATAAGAAAATCTGTTTTTACTTCTTTTGAAAGTTTTTTCACTTTTTTTTCAAGTGAATTGATTTTTGCTTTTAATTTAACTATTTCCTCATCTTCTTTTTTCATTTCAAAAACAAAATCATCTATTTCTTTATCAAGAGAAGTCGCAATATTTAAAAGTTTTTCTTTTATACTTTCAAAATTTTCTTCTTCATTTCTTCTCCAACTTTGCAATTCAATTTTTATATTTTTAATTTCATTTGATGAATCTCCACTCTTATTTAAGATTTTCAAAATTTTTATAGAAAGTCTCTCGGCAATCTGATCAAGGTCTTTAAGTTTTCTTTTAAGCTCTTCTTTGTCTAGCTTTATTCTTTTATCTGTCAAAAATCTTAAATCCTCACTAAAAGCAGGTGTTAAAATAATATTAGGATCTGTTTTTAACTGTTTTTTAAGAGCAGCTATTTCATCAGACATAAAAGGCGCATAACTAGGGGTAAGAACATAAATAATACTCTCAACAAGATGAGAAACATCAACTTCCTGATTTTCAAGTTTTTCTAAAAGCATTTCAATTATTTCAAGTGCATCTTTTGATTTAGTACCTACAATTATTGAAGCTTTTTTTAAAATCGAATCATCAAAAGAATCTAAAAAGTCTATCCACTCACTTCTAAGTTTTTCCCATTCATCAGCATTCATATGAGGTTTTAGGAAATCTAAATGCTTTATTGCTATTTTTTGAGATTTAATAATGGGTAAAATTGTTATTACATCAAGAGCTCTTTTTGTATATAAAAATAAATGTTCAATATTTTCTTTTTCTTTATCCGGACTTTGTCTATTTAAATAATTTATTAGAAAAATAATCAATTCATCTAAATGTTTAATATTATAATTTTTTGCAATTACCTGATATTTTTTATCTAATTTTGAGATAAATTTAGAAATTTTATTACAATCCTCTATAATAACTTTATGCTTTTTTGCTAATTTACAAAAAGCTTCTTCATACTCTTTTGGAGTAAAAACATATCCCCTATTTTTAAATGTTAAAAGTGTTTGTTTTGATATATCTTTTATTTTCATAATTCAGCTCCATCTTTTGCTAAAATTGCAAAAAATTTATTAAGGGCATTAATACTGGCATTTTTATATGCATTTAATTTTGTTTCATCATTTACAATACTTTGAGATTCAATTCTAAAATCATAAATACCGCTTACTGTATAATTTCTTATTTTAGAATTTTTATCTTTTAAAGTAATATTTAAAACAACTTTGCTTCTATAAAGAACTGGATATCCATTTTTATCATAATCCAAAACATCCAAAGAAGAAAAACTAGGTTTTATTATCAAAGTACTGCTACAATTATTATAACATACATTATCACCAAGAAGAGAATAAACAGCATCATTTACAGCATCTTTTAAAAAGATTGTTTCTCTTGGATTTTTAACATCAATATTTACTACTGTTTTTATTTGATTACCTAAAAGTTTGTTTTGGTAATCTACACTTGGTTTATATCCACATGCAATAAAAATAAAAGGGAAAAAAAATAGTAATTTTTTCAAAATCATCCCTTAATTACAATATTTACAATTCTTTTTGGCACAAAAATTTCTTTTATAATTTCTTTGTCTTCAATATATTTAGCAACAGCCTCTTTCGCTTTAGCCATTACTTCATCTTTTTTAGCCTCAGTAGAAACACTAATCTCCGCCCTTTTTTTACCATTTACACTCACAGGATAATTAATTTCATCTTTTTTAAGAGCATTTTCATCTATTTGAATCTCTTTAAAGTTTGCTAAATCAAAATATTCTTTACTTATTTCGCTAGTGATATGAGGAATAATAGGCTCAAGAACATTCATTAAAATAAAATAACCTTCTGTATAAACATCTTCATTTTTAATTTTATTTAGAGCATTAAAACTTTCCATTGAACTTGCAATTAAAGTATTAAATGAAAATGTTTTTTCATAAGTATCTTTACTTCTTTTTAAGGTTTCATAAACTTTTCTTCTAGCTTCTTTTTCTTCTTTAGTTAGTTTATTAGCATCAATTTGAGGAATTTTATTAGTTTTTTTACATTTGCTTGCATTTTGGTAAATTCTGTTTAAAAATCTGTAAGCCCCTTCAACCCCGCTATCGCTCCATTCAAGTTCTTGTTCCGGCGGCGCGGCAAAAAGCATAAAAAGTCTTGCCGTATCTGCTCCATATTTTGCAATAATCTCATCTGGATCAACTACATTTCCTTTAGATTTAGACATTTTTGAACCATCTTTTAAAACCATTCCCTGAGTTAAAAGTTTACTAAAAGGCTCATCCACACTGGCATATCCAAGATCTCTAAGGGCTTTTGTAAAAAATCTGGCATATAAAAGATGTAATATTGCATGCTCTATCCCACCTATATATTGGTCTACTGGCATCCAATATTTTTCATCCTCGGCTCTAAAAGGCACATCTTTATATTTTCTAAAATCACTAACATATCTAAACTGATACCAGCTACTCTGCACAAAAGTGTCCATTGTATCCGTTTCACGAATCGCATCACCCCCACATTTAGGACATTTTGTATATTTCCAAGTCGGATGAGTTTCAAGCGGATTTGCTCCACCTGTAATTTCTACATCATCAGGTAAAGTCACAGGCAGATTTTCTATCTTTTCAGGAACTATTCCACATTTTGGACATTTCACAAATGGTAAAGGTGCTCCCCAATATCTTTGACGGCTGATACCCCAGTCTCTTAGCCTATAATTTATTTCTTTACTTCCAATTCCAAGTTCTTCAAATTTTTTAATAATAGCATCTTTTGCCTTGGTATTTTTGATACCTGTAAATTCCCCTGAATTAATTAAAATTCCCTCAGCTGTGTAAGCCTCAGTTTTATTAATTTCCCCATTTTCAGGTTCAATAACCCATTTTATAGGAAGATTATATTTTGTAGCAAATTCAAAGTCTCTCTCATCGTGAGCTGGAACCGCCATAACAGCCCCGCTTCCATACTCAACTAAAACAAAATTTGCAAGCCATACCGGCACTTTTTCCCCTGTTAAAGGATGAACTACATCAATTCCAAGATAAACACCCTCTTTTTCCATTGCCTGTCTGTCTTTTGGAAGGATTGATCGAATGCGTCTAACCTTTTCTTCTGTTTCTAAATTAAATAGATTATTTTCAAGCATAAAATCAACAATAGGATGTTCTGGTGCCAAGGCTGAATAAGTTACTCCATAAACTGTATCGGGACGAGTTGTAAAGACTTCATATCCATCAAATCTGTTTTTTAATTTTGATTTACTCTCATCACTTAAATTAAATTTAAATTTAAGCCCAATAGATTTTCCAATCCAGTTTTTTTGCATTGTTAAAACTCTCTCTGGCCATCCATCTTTTATTTTTTCCATATCATTTAAAAGCTCTTCGGCATATTTGGTGATTTTAATATACCATCCAGGCAGCTCTTTTATTTCTATTTCATTATCACATCTCCAACAACATCCGTCAATTACCTGCTCATTTGCCAAAACCGTATGACAAGTTTCACACCAATTAACTTTTTGAGTTCTCCTTTCAAGCAGTCCGTTTTCATACATTTTAATAATAAATTCCTGCTCCCATCTTGTATATTCAGGGTCTGAAGTGGCAAATTCACGCGTTTTAGAAAAACTTAAGCCTAATCTTTTAAGCTCTTTTCTCATATAATCAATATTTTCGTAAGTCCATTTTTTTGGATGAATCTTATTTTTTATAGCCGCATTTTCAGCAGGCATTCCAAAACTATCCCAACCAATAGGATGAAGAACATTAAAACCTATTTTTCTATAATATCTGGCAATAGAATCTCCAATTGTGTAATTTCTAACATGTCCCATATGAATTCTTCCACTTGGATATGGAAACATAGATAAAATATACTTTTTAGGAAGTGTTTTATCTTCACTAGGTTCAAATGAATTATTTTCATCCCAATGTTTTTGCCATTTAATCTCAACTTCTTGTGGATTATAAGTTTTCATTAAAACTCCTTTAATTTTCCATTTTACATTAAAAAAATTATTCCCAATCAATATTTTTTGTTTTTGAAATTTCTATAAAACTTAAAATAATTGTCACAATATTTGCTATTAAAGCCCCTATGGCCATAGCAACAGCAGCCTGTGTATCGTGCTTGATAACTTCATAAAAAAAAGCCGGAATCAAATGTAAATCCGCAACCAAACTTGCCGCAAAAAGCTCCGCTGCGACTATATTCCTAACCCCAATTTTTAAAAAAGTGGAAATCAAGTTAAGACTTACGGCAATAAATAAGGCAACTTTGTTGTGATCGTACAAATATCCTGCAACTGAGGTTAAACTCATTAACTGGAAAAAAACATAAATTACCTTACCCCAATCCATAATATCTCCTTACATATACTCAAAACTCAACACTCAAAATTATTATACCACTCCACCTTTATACATCTGTCTCATTTTTTCTTTTTCTCTTTTTCTTTTTTCTTTATCAAGAAGTTTTTTTCTATAATCATCTATTTTAAATCCAAGCCAGATAAGAAGAGGAGATGCTATAAATATCGATGAATAAGTACCAACAATAATTCCTACAAGCATTGTAAAACTAAACGGTCTTATAATTTCTCCACCAAATAAAAATAGCGTTGACATAACAAAAAATGTTGTAAGAGAAGTTAAAACTGTTCTGCTAAGTGTTTTTGAAACGGCTTCATTAATTAAAGAAGGCAAATCTCTAACCTTTGAACCGATAATCTGTTCTCTGATTCTGTCAAAAACAACTATTGTATCATTTAAAGAATACCCCATTAATGTAAGAATTGCCGCCAAAACATCCAAGTTTACTTCCACATGAAAAAAACTTACAGCCCCAAGTGAAATAATTGTATCATGACATAAAGCAAGTACACTGGCTAGGGCAAAACGCCATTCAAATCTAAACGCCACATAAATTAAAATACCTATAATTGCAAAAATTAAAGCTTTTATACCATTGTCTCTTAATTCGCTCCCAACTTTTGAGCCTATAATATCAACTCTTCTTATTGTAACATTTCCAAGAGGAGACAATAATTTTTTAACTTCAGTTCCCAAATCTTTTTGGACATCGCCGCTTACTTTTTTAACACTCATTCTTATTAAAATTTCATTTTTCTTTCCAAATGTAGTAATACTTGCACCGTTAAATTTTTTATAAATCTGTTTTCTTATATCCGAAATTGGAACTACCTTTTGAAACTGAACCTGAACTTCAATTCCGCCTTTAAAATCAATACCCCAGTTAAAGCCTTTAAAAATCATAGAAGCAATACTTAAGGCAATAAGAGTTAAAGAAATAGATATAAAAATATTCCTTTTACTCATAAAATTATATATTTTATTTTGACTGAATAATTCCATTGTTATGCCTTCATTCCAAAACTTTTTGGAGTTAGTTTTTTATTTCCTGCAACTATATATTGCCAAATTCCGTGAGTTCCAAGAATTGCTGTTAGCATACTGGCCAAAATACCTATTGCCATAGTTAACGCAAAACCTTTAATAGTTCCACTCCCGTATGCAAAAAGCGCAATTGCTGCAATTAAAGTTGTAATATTTGAATCCAAAATCGCGCTCATAGCATTTTTATATCCGCCTTCTATTGCCTGTTTTATAGATTTTCCTTCACGGATAAGTTCTCTTATTCTCTCATTAATAATAACATTTGCATCAACACTCATCCCTACCGTCAACACAATACCTGCCATTCCAGGGAGTGTAAGAGTTGCTCCAAAGAGTGCCATAACAGCTGTAATTAAAAATAGGTTTGTTACAAGTGCTATATCAGCTATTATCCCTGAAAATCCATAATACCATGCCATAAAAATAACTACTATTACAAAACCTGTAATTAAAGCTATCATAGATTTTCTAATACTATCTGCCCCAAGTGAAGCTCCCACGCTTCTTTGTTCAAGTAACACAACAGGTGCCGGAAGAGATCCACTCCTTAGGGCAATTGCTAAAATATGTGCTTCATCCGTGCTTCCAACGGTAATTTGTCCGCTTCCCCCGCCTATTCTTTCTTGAATCGTTGGAGCTGAATAAACTTTATTATCAACCACAATAGCAAGCTGTTTACCAACATTTTTACCTGTTACATCTCCAAAAATAGCCGCACCTTGAGAATTTAGAGTAAAGAATATTGCCGGTTGATTTGTTTTTTGTGTAAATCCAACTGTAGCATCCGTAATCATACTTCCATCAAGTACTGGAGGTGTTTTTAAAAGCCACATTCTTTTTGGATTATTTTTATCAGGCAACATAATATCACCGTATTTAGCTGCTTCAGCTGGATTTGTAACCCTATGTTCATTATCTACCAGATAAAGTTCAAGATGAGCAGCTGATGAAATAAGCTTTTTGATATTATTTTTTTCTTTTTGGGTTTTAATACCTGGAAGTTCAACTACTATTTTATCCTTGCCTTGCTGTGTAACGCTTGGATCTGCCAAACCAAATGCATCAAGCCTACTTCTTATCGTTTGAATTGCCTGTTTTATAGCATTTTCTTTTGTTTTTATTATACTCTCTTTAGTTAATGCGATTTTATAAATCACAATTCCTTTTTCAGGAATTTTTTTAATTTCAATTCCTCTTATTTTTTTAAGTTCTGCATCCATTTTAGGTGCGTCATCTTTATCAATAAGTTCAAAACTAAGAGCATTATTTGATGTTTTTAATCTGTCTATAAAAAGATCTTTTTTATCCGAAAGATATTTTATTGTAGAAGCAATTGATTTTATTCTGTTTTTAACAGCATCTTCACTTTTTACACCCAAAACCAGATACATACCGCCTTGCAAATCAAGACCTAAATTTACTTTTGGATTTTTACCAAGAAATGAAGGGATAGTAAAAGCTATCCCAAAAATTGTAGCTAAAATAAAAATAACAAGCCTGTAATTAAGATTCTTCATCATTAAGCTTTCTTGCTACTGCCGATTTATCAATTCTTACTTCAACATCTTTTGAGATTCTAACAACTAAATTTTCAGGCTCACTTCTTACAACTTCTCCTATAATTCCTCCTGTTGTTAAAATTTTATCTCCTTTTTTAAGTTCTGAAACCATAAGTTTATGCTTTTTTGCTTGTCTTTGTTGTGGTAAAATTACAAGTAAATAAAAAATTACAAATAAAATAATTAAAGGTAACAATGATGCCAAAAGACTCCCTTGCCCTCCGTTTGTCCCAGCTGCATATAAAAAATCCATATTTATCCTTTTTTAAGCGGTATTTTAACACAAATTCATTAATTGTGGCAATTATTTTTGCAATACCTGTTTATTTATATGCTTTTTTAAATGAAGGATTTATTCTATATTTTATTACAAGCTTATTTGCAATGCTTGGATTTTATACTTTTTTTCATTTTAAACACTCTTTTTTTCAAACAGGTTTTTTTCTTGGAATTTTTCTTTTTTACTGGATAGGACTTAGCTTTAGATATTATAACTTAAGCTGGATGATACCCTTTGTAATTTTATTTATAGGAATCGGCTATGGGCTGATTTTTTTTGTATTAAATAAAATATTTAATCTATTTAAATTTTCCATTTATTTATGGATTTTATTTACCGCTTTTGGATTTGATTATATAAAACCTTTTACATTTGACTGGTTAAAACCTGAAATTTTTTTGGTAAACAGTTATTTTGGCATTACAAAAATTGCATTTTTACTCTTTTTATTTGGAATTTATTTTCTTAAAAATAAAAAATTATTTGCTATAACACTACTTATTTTGAGTATGTTTTTAAGAATATATCAAACTCCGCATATAAAAATGCCTAATTTAAAAATATTTTTAGCCACAACTTATATTCCTCAAAATAAAAAATGGCAAAGAAATTTTATTCCCATTGAAATTCAAAATAATTTTAATATTATACAAAAGGCTATAAATAGACATTATGATGTAGTGGTATTACCGGAGAGTGTTTTTCCTCTTTTTTTAAACTTATATCCAACTTTAATGACAAAACTTATAAAATTATCTTCAAAAATAACTATTGTAACAGGAGCACTTCATTACAAAAACAAAAAATATTTCAATTCAACATATATTTTTGAAAATAAAAAAGTCACTATTTTGGATAAACATATATTAGTGCCGTTTGGAGAGTATATTCCTCTTCCATTTTTTCAAAAAGAGATAAATAAAATATTTTTCGAAGGGGCAAGTGATTATCAAACAAGTTCTCATTTTGGAATCTTTTCAATAAAAAATTATAACTTCATAAATGCGATATGCTATGAAGTAACAATAGAAAAACTATATAAATTAAAACCTAAATATATTATAGCATTAACAAATGATGCATGGTTTAAGCCCTCCATTGAACCTGTAATTCAAAAACTTTTAATAAGATTATATGCTTACAAATACAAAAAAATAGTTTTTCATTCACTAAATGAATACAAAAGCTATATAATTAAATGGTAAAAAGGTAAAAAATGAATATTTTTATTTCAGCAAACAACACGGATTGCGGCAAAACTTATACAACACTAAAACTTATTAAAAAATTTAGTCAAATGGGATATAAAATTGGTGTTATGAAGCCTATTGAAACAGGGGTTAAAAATTTACCTCTTGATGGCAAAATTTTATTTGAAGAAGCAAAAAAATATAATCCTTTACTGAATACTTTAACATTAAATGATATTGTTCCTATTCAATTTTCATTACCAGCAGCCCCTATTACAGCAGGAAAAGTGGATTTAAAAAAAATAGAGCTATCTTATAAAAAAATAAAACCACTTTGTGATATTTTACTTATTGAAGGAGCGGGAGGATTAAGAGTTCCGGTATCTAAAAATTTTGAAATGTATAATTTTTTAAAATTTTTTGATGCAAAATTATTTTTAATAATTAACTCAAAACTTGGAATGATTAATGATTTTTTACTTAATAAATATTTCTTAGAATCTAAAAGTATAAATTACACCTGGGCTATTAATATATTTGATGAGAGTTATTTTAAAATAAGCCATCCTTTTATGAAAAATTTTAATCCCTTATTTATTCAAAAAGATTTAGATAAAATAGTCAAAAAACTTTTAGGAGAATAAAATGGAAGAAAAAATAAAACTTAAGACTCATCTTAAATTTAATCAGAAATTTGGACGACTTATTGAAATAACACAAACAGGAGCAAAAGTAATTCTTGACACAACAGAAGATATGGCAGTTGATGAAGAAGGTTTAATTCACGGTGGATTTACTTTTGGAGCAGCAGATTTTTGTGCAATGGCAAGCGTCAATGAACCTTTTGTTGTTTTGGTTAAAGCTACTGAGTGTGAATTTATGGTCCCAATTAAAATAGGTCAAAGTATTGAATTTGAAGGTGAAAAATTAATAAAAGAAAAAAGAAAAGTGGAAGTAAGAGTTATTGGGCGATTAAAAGAGATAAAAGTTTTTGAAGGAATTTTTAGCTGTGTTATCCTCGAAAAACATGTCTTAAAAAAATAATTATCTTCTTCCTCTACCACCTCTATCTCTAGAATTTCTATTATTTCTATTTCTTGAATATCTATTATTTCTTGAACCTCTACCTTGTCCGCCACCTTGATTTTTGCTTCTTTCTATAAGTCTTTTAGCTTCATCAAGAGATTTACCTATTTTTTCTCTTCCATCGGCCTCTTTACTAAAAAGAAGATTTGCAAATTTAGCGGCAATTGTAAATAAATCATATTCACCTTGAAGTTCTTCTACAATTTCAACAGCTTTAGGAGAAATTTTCACACTTGATATTTTTTCAATAATTTTTTGAATTTCATTATCTTTTACATCATCAAGTGTCGGGATTTCTTTTAGCTCTATTTTTGAAATTTTTTGAATTCTACTAAGGGCTCTGAATTCATGAGGAGTTACAAGTGAAATTGCCATACCTTCTTTTCCAGCTCTTCCGGTTCTTCCGATTCTATGAACATAACTCTCAGGATCAAGTGGTAAATGGTAATTAAATACATGAGATACATTATTTACATCAAGCCCTCTTGCTGCAACATCTGTTGCAACTAAAACATCAATTTTATCATTTTTAAATCCTCTAATTACCTCTTCTCTTTTTCTTTGGTCCATATCTCCGTGAAGACCTTTTGCATTAATTCCAGCCCCACTTAAATAATCGGCGATATCATCCACATCTCTTTTCATTCTACAAAACACAATAGCTTTACTTGGATTTTTGTAGTCAAAAAGTCTAATTAGTGCGTCTTTTCGTTCATTTTCATCAATTACATAAATATATTCTTTTATATTTTCATTTGTAACCTGTTTTTTTGTAATTGTAATAAATTCTGGATTTTTTAGAATTGTTTTTGCAAGTTCTTTTATTGCTGTTGGCATAGTTGCACTAAATAAAAGAGTTTGTCTGTCATTTGGAACAAATTTAAAAATTTCTTTTATATCATCCAAAAATCCCATATCAAGCATTTCATCCGCTTCATCCAAAATGACATACTCAGGTGCTATGTCAATTCTTCCTGATTTTAATAAATCTAAAAGTCTTCCCGGAGTTGCCACGATAAATTCTGCATTTTTAATATGAGTTATCTGTCTAGAATAACTGCTTCCACCATATACAGTAGCAGTATGAAAACCTAGATATTTTCCAAATTTAAATATCTCTTCACTTACTTGAATAGCAAGTTCCCTTGTTGGGGTAATTACAAGCGCTTTTTGACCTTTTGTCATTTTGCTAAGAATTGGCAATCCAAACGCTGCTGTTTTACCTGTTCCTGTTTGAGCTTGTGCTACTACATCACGCCCTTCTAATACAACAGGAATTGCTTTTTCTTGTATTGGAGATGGTTTTTCAAAACCAATTTCTTCTACTCTTTTTAATATCTCTTCTTTTAAGTTAAAATCTTTAAAATTCATCTATTTCCTTTTTTTATTTTTAATGGCAGTAAAGTTTATAATTTAAATAGGTATTAGTAAAATAAGGCGGATAAGGA
>JALUWM010000081.1 GCA_027019465.1 Campylobacterales bacterium | reverse complement strand
TGAAGAAATAGCAATTAAAGACATTCAAAAAGCGTGTGATGTTTTAGAACCTTTATATGATGAAGGGGAAGACGGATTTGCAAGTATAGAAGTTGACCCAAGACTTATAAATGATGCAAAAGGAACTATTGATGAAGCACTTAGATTAGTTGATAAAATTGAGCGCGATAATGTTATGATAAAAATTCCGGCAAATGAGGCTGGATATAAAGCTATGGAAGAACTTGCTAAAAAAGGTATTAATATAAATGCAACTCTTGTTTTTTCTCCAAATCAGGCAATGAGGGCGCTTGAAGCCATTTCTAAAGGTCCTAGGAATATAGAGGGAGTTATTTCTGTTTTTGTTTCTAGATTTGACAGAAAACTAAATCCCGCTCTTGCTATGCAAAATTTAGCAAAAGATAGAATAGGATTTTTTAATGCTATTAAAATTTATAATCAAATAGAAGAAAAAGGGTTTTCAAATATAAGAGCGCTTTTTGCATCTACAGGTGTGAAACAAAGCTATTTACCAAAAGATTATTATGTGCAAAATCTATATCTTCCTCATTCTGTTTTAACATTACCTCTTGATGTAATTGAAGAGATAAAAAATAAAGAAATTGATGACAGTTTTCATTTCCAAACAAAACATCTTGATGCCTTTTTTGGTTTCTTAGCTCCAGCTGGTATTTCTATGCAAAAAGTTTATGGGGAACTTTTTGATGAAGGTGTGAATGCGTTTGAAGATGCGTTTAATAATATGTTGGCTTCTTTAAAGGATTAGTTGTGACAAGAGAAGAATTAAATAAATATTTATATACTTTAGTTTATAAAGGAGGGAGTGATTTACATATTAAAGCAGGAAATGGAGTTAGAGCTAGAATCAATGGAGTTCTTTACAAACTTGAAGTTCCATCTCAGACAAGAGAAGGAGTTATTGAACTTTTAAAAGAACTCTTAAGAAGTAGATTTAACGAATTTGTAGAAAAAAAAGAAATAGATTTTTCTTATAAACTTGATGAAAATTATCGTTTTAGAGTTAACTCCTTTTTTCAAATAGAAGGACCTTCTATTGCATTTAGAGCGATTCCTATAAAAATTCCTTCATTAAAAGAATTAAATCTTCCTAAAGTTATTAATAATTTCACGGAAATTGAAAGAGGACTTGTTTTAGTTACCGGTGTTACAGGAAGTGGTAAATCTACAACTTTAGCTGCTATGATTAATGAAATAAATGAAAAAAAGGCCAAACATATAATTACAATTGAAGATCCTGTCGAATTTGTACATAAAGATAAAAAATGCCTTATAAATCAAAGAAGTCTAGGTGAAGATACTTTAAGTTTTTCAAGAGCCTTAAGAGCCGCATTAAGAGAAGATCCTGATATTATTTTAGTGGGTGAAATGAGAGATAGAGAAACAATAGAAATTGCTTTAAATGCAGCAGAAACAGGGCATTTAGTTTATTCAACACTTCATACACTTGATGCAAAAGAGACAATTAACAGAATTATAGGAATTTTTCCTCCAGAAGAACAGCCAAGAATAAGACTTGTTTTGGCTTCTATTTTAGAAGGTGTAATTTCTCAAAGACTGGTTCCTACAGTTAATAATAAAAGAACTGCTGCTATGGAGATTTTGGTTAAAACTCCAAGAATAAAAGATTTGATTATGCAAGATAGGGATAATGAAATTAAAGATACTCTTGAAGAAGGAAAAGAAATTTACGGGACACAAAGTTTTGACCAGCATTTGGTTGACTTGGTTATTGAGGGAAGAATTGATGAAGAAACTGCAAAAGATTATGCAACCAATAAAGATGATTTTGTATTAAAACTAAGACAAATGAAAATGACTAAGGGAATTGCAGATAAAAATGATGATATCATAGCTTTAAAAGTTGAAAATGAATAAAATTTAGATATAATTACATCTCTAAAAAATTTAAGGAGTTAATATGTTAAAAGGAATTCTCAGAGAGAGTACTTCTAAGTCT
>JALUWM010000080.1 GCA_027019465.1 Campylobacterales bacterium | reverse complement strand
TGACTCTGCATTAAGATATTGAGCATAGAAGAACCACTCACTCTAATTTTTAAATCAGGCATAAAATCATATATGTTTTTTATATGTCCTGCCCATTCTTTAAACATATGCACTTCATCAATAACGATTATTCTACCACCGAGTGAGTAAAACTCTTCTACTATAGCTACTATTCCAAAGTTGGCGATACTTATATCATCAGCTGTAAAATAGAGTGCTTCGTCTGTAGTGTATTGTTGTAAAAATTGTAAAAGAAGTGTAGTCTTTCCAACTCCACGAGCTCCAATGAGCGCGATGAGCCTCTCATTAGAATTGATAAAGTCAAACTCTTTACGAACATATTTTATTTTTTTTGCATTTGCAACGAGCTTCTTTTGTCTATCTTGAAGAGCATTTAACATAATAAAATCCTTTTGTTAAAGTATATTTTAACAAATAAACAACATATTGTAAAGTATAGCTTTGTATTATGAAGCTATACTTATATATAACCAAAAAAATATGTGAATTTTATATAAAATAGTAATTTTTATATTTAAAAAATAGTGAGGTTATGCTCTTATATAAAGAAAGTGCCCATATATGCTATAGATTTAATATCCACTCTTTTATATTAAAAATTTCAATAGGAATATTGTTATATTCTATATTAGAACTATTGTCTTCACATATTACAGTTGTTTTAATATTTTTTAGTTTTAATTCATCTATTATTTTAGAAAATGAACTAAGTTCTCTTTTTTTAGTTTTTTCATTTTTTAAACTACTTGTAACCTGAATGAGTTGGATTATTCTATTGTCGTCTTCTACAAGGAAATCACACTCTAAATTATTAGAAGTCTTGTAGTAGTAGATTTTATAGCCTCTTCTTAATAGTTCATGAAATACTATTGTTTCTAAATCATCTCCTCGTGTCTGTAGGTTTGGAACTCTCATAATGTTTGAGAGTCCTAAGTCTACAGAGTAATATTTTTTATCATTAGCATTTTGTTTTTTGAGTGAGTAATCGAATTTGGGAACTTCAAAAATCATATAGGCTTTTAAGAGATACTCCAAATAGGCGTGTGCCATATCATAAGAGATGTTAAAATTGTTTTTGAGCTTGTTAGGGTTTTGAGAGATGCCACTGTTAGCCAATAAAAATGCGGCTATCTCCTCTAATTTCTTAAACTCTTTGAGGCTGTATCTTGCAACTATATCTTTAAGGAGTATAGAGTCTTTGTATGTGTTAAGCAGCTCTTTTTTTTGATCTGGCGCATACTCTACAACTTTTGGAAATCCTCCGAAACGAAGATACTCCTCAAATGCTCGGTTGAGTTCTATTTTTTTGTCAACCATATCAAGCTTATTTTCTATCTTTATATCTTTAAATTGGAGGTACTCTTTAAAACTTAGGGGATAAACATTTACTTTTAAGTATCTACCACTTAGTGTAGAAGCTATCTCACTGCTAAGCATCGAGGAGTTTGATCCGCTTATGATTGTGTGGGAGAGTTTGAGTTCATACTCCTTGTTGATCCATTTTTCCCAGTTTGGGATGTTTTGAATTTCATCTAAGAATAGATACGGTTTTTCATCTGGATCAAGATACTCAATATAGACATCTTTGATAGTTTGAAGAAGATAGATTGAGAGGTGGTTGATAAAACGGGGGTCTTCTAAATTTACAAATAAAATATTTTTAGCTTTTACACCATCTGCCAATAATTTTTTAATGGCGTTAAGCATAAGTGTAGATTTACCACTTCGTCGTATCCCTTTGATAACCAATGTTTCATTGTGTGCAAGTAAAGATGCTATTTTTTCATCGTATGTTTCTCGAGAGATTGTATGAGATATATCTCGTCTCCAATAGTTCCATTCATTTAATATCTCAATTATTTCTGTTTTATCCAAAATAATACCTTTAAATTATATGTTAAATCATATAATTAATAAACTTATTTCTTGGTTAATCATAATCATATTTTTAGTTTTAG
>JALUWM010000079.1 GCA_027019465.1 Campylobacterales bacterium | reverse complement strand
AAAAAATATTTTTGGCAATTTTGACATCAAGTTTAATGTTTGGAGCATTTTTACAGAATAAAACATATAATTGTGATACTGTTGGAATTTCTTTTAAAGATGGAAATCAAACAAGAAATGTTCCAAATAATGTAAAAACAAATAAAAAACTGAGAAAAATATTAAAAAATTTGTATTCTATTAAATTAAAATTAGATCAAAAAATGTTAAATGTAGATGCTGGAAAATCAAGTGATACATTAGCTTATCTTAGAAAATATAAAAATTTAGATGTTTATATTACAGGGGATAAAAAAGTAATAATTTTTTTAGATTATAATAAAACTCAAGCAGGAATGATGATACCATCTTTAAAAACAATGATTTATTATCAATGTAAATGAAAATCTTATTAGTAGAAGATGATTTTGATTTAAATGAAACTATTAAAGAGTTCTTAGAAAATTTTTATGATGTTGAGGTAGTGTTTGACGGGGAAGAAGCCTTAAAAAAGGCTTATGAAAATAATAATTTTGATTTAATAATTCTTGATGTAAAACTTCCTAAATTAAACGGTTTTGAAGTTGCAAAAAAGATTAGAAAATTTACTTCAACTCCTATTATTTTCTTAACTTCTCTTGACAGCCAAAAAGATATAGAAAAAGGCTTTTTAAGCGGAGGGGATGATTATATAAGAAAACCTTTTTCACTTAAAGAACTTAGGCTTAGAATTGATGCTATTTTGAAAAGAGTTTATGGAGCTTCTTCCTTTGTAAAAATAGCTGATTTTGAATTTGATCTAAAAAATCTAGAACTTAAAAAAGATAATGAAATTATCCATTTAAAACCAAAAGTTACTGAATTATTAAAAATTTTTATTCAAAATAGAGGTAAAGTTTTAAGTAAAAAAGAAATTTTTAATTATCTTTATGATTTTAGTGAAGAGCCTAATGAAGCATCTCTTAGAACTTTTATCAATAATTTAAGACATATTTTAGGTAAAGATAAAATAAAAACAATAAAAGGAATCGGTTATAAATTTGTATGAAAAAAAGAGCTTAATATATTTTTTATTAACTTATTTTTTTTCAATGATTCTTTTTTTAGGAGTGTTTGATTATCTATATTTAAAAAATGCTTCTTATCAAATCCACGAAAAACAAAAAGCAATAATTAAAGAAGAGCTTTTAAATCAAGATTTAAGATGTCGGTTTTGGGAGAGAGATTTTAGAGATTTAAATGTATCTGTTTATTCAGGTAGTGAAATTTTGAAAAAATCTCCTAAGGTAGGAGAGTGTATTGATTATGAAATGAAAAGATTAAGAAACTTCAAAATTATAGCATGTAAAATTTTTCCCAATGAACTTAAAAAAATAAAAGAAAAACTAATTGTTTTTAATATTCTTGCTTTAATTTTTGTTTTAATTATTTCCTATTTTTTAGCAAAACTTTTTATTAGACCTATGAAAAAAGAAATTCAAAATTTAGAAGAATTTATAAGAGATGTAACCCACGAAATTCAAACACCAATAGCTATAATAAATTCAAATATAGAAATTTTAGAAATGAAAGGAGAAGAAAGTAAAAATCTAAAAAGAATCAAAAATGCTTCAAATAGACTTTCTAAAATTTTTGATGATTTAAAATATTTAAGATTTAGAGAAAAAAATATTCAAAATATAAATGTAAAAGATATTTTAAAAAATAGAATTAATTTTTTTGCTACTCAAATAGAAAATAAAAATTTAAAACTAAATATCAATCTTGAAGATGTGATTTTAAAAATAGATAAAGAAGATTTAATTATAATTATTGATAATTTGCTTTCAAATGCAATTAAATACTCTCCTAAAAATTCTACAATAGAGGTTATTTTGAATGAAAATTTTTTAGAAGTTATAAATGAAGGAGAAATAAAAAATATTTCTAAAATAACTCAAAAATTTTATAGAGAAAATAAAAGTGAAGGAGGATTTGGACTTGGACTTTATATTATTCAAAATATCTGCGATTATTACAACTTTAAACTTCAAATCTCTTCAAAAAATAAAAAAGTTTCAATAAAAATAGAGTTTTGTTTATAAATCGTTTATATTAGCTCTGTATAATTGGATAAAAAAATAAGGAGTCAATTATGAAAAAACTTTCAATGTTAATTTTAACTGCTATGGCACTATTTGGATTTAATTCAATTCAAAATTCAACTAATAGTGCAGTTACAGGAAAAGTTGTAAAAGCCTATGTTGATAAAGGTTATGGAAGAATGGGAAATGAATGGCTTTTTATGGATGTTAAAACAAATATTGGAATTGTTAAAGTTGTAATAGCTCCAACTTTTAGAATTTCTAATCTGGGGATAAAAGAGGGTGATGAAGTTAGAGTAAACGGATTTACTCCGCCAATGTTTCCAAATGGAGTAATTAAAGCATTTGATATTTATGATGTTACTCAAAAAAAAGATTATCCAATTTCTGGGTATGGAAGAGGTTGTTATGGAAGATAAAAGTTTATTAAAGATTTTAATCTTTCTTTTTCTTTTATTTTTATTTATGCCGTTTTTTAAATTTTTTATGTTTTATCTATTCCATTTTAGCAGTTGTTGTCATTGTAGATTTTAAAAGGATATAAATGAAAAAATTATTATTAAGCGCGGTTTTGATACTTTCAGTAAATGCCGAGAGTCTAAAATCTGTTTTAAATTACGCAATAACTCATAATGAATTAGCCCTCTCAAAAGATATCACGGCTAAACAGCCTTTAATGGAGGGTGAATCTATAAAAAAAGATTATTATCCAAAAATATATATTGGTGGTAATTTTCAAAGACTTGACCCTGTTCCTTTTGGGAAACCTGGAGATACTTACAACGGATTTGTGAAAGTTTCTATAAATCTATATGATGGAGGTAAAAAAAACTATCAAATTAAATCAAAAAAATTTCAATTTAAATCTTTACAATATCAAAGTAAATCTTATAAAAATCAGTTGGAATTTAATATTGTTAATCTTTATTTTAATATAAAATCTATAAAAGCCGAGCTTAAAGCCTTAAAAAGTGCAAAAGATTATTTGTTAGCCGAATATAAAAGAGTTGAAAATTCATATAAAGAGGGGCTTGTTACAAAATATGATGTCAAAAAAATAGAAGCTTCGCTTTTTAATATAAAATATCAAATAGAGAATTTAAAATATCAGTTAAGTGAGCTTAAAAACAATCTTAATTTATATGTAGGAAAAAAGATTAGTAATATTGATAATTCTTTTATTATTATTCCAAAAAATATAAAAGCAAATACACTTGATAATATAAAAGCTTTAAATGCTCAAATGAAAGAAATAGAGTATAGTGCAAAAAGTTTGAATTCTGTTTATAAACCACAAATAAATCTTGAAGATAGTTATTCTGTTTATAAATACGCCAGGGATGACAAAGTGCTTTATGAAGAAGATAATCAAAATCAGTTAAGCTTAACAATAAATATGTTAATTTTTGATAATAATTCAGTTAAAAAACAAAAAGAAGCACTTCTTGTTCAAAAACTTTCTTTACAAAAGCAAATTGATTACTATAAAAAAGAGCAAAACAAAAATATAAAACTAGCTATTTTAAATATCAAAACAATAAAAGCTCAAATTTTAAGTGCTCAAAAATCTCTTGAAGCGGCAAATACAGCTTTTGAGATTATTTCAAATAAATATCATATTGGAGATGCTACGGTAGTTGATTATTTAGATGCCTTAAATCAAAAAACAAACGCCTTGGCTGAGTATAAAGTGGCTATTTATCGTTTGCAAGTGGCTTATGCAAATTATTATTTAAATGCAAATTATGACATTAGAAATTATATCAAGGAAAAATAATGAAAAAATATCTAAAATATTTAATAGGAATAGCATTAATTTTGCTTATTGGATTTGTCTTTTATAAAAAAGTCTATATTCCAAAACACACATTTGAGGTTGTAACGCCTACAAAAGGCAATATTCCTGTAGAAATAAACGGAATTGGAAATGTAGGGGCAAAAAACATATATAAAATCGGAGCACTTTACGGTGGGAAAGTTTATGATTTTAATTTACAAGCCGGAGATGAGGTTAAAAAAGGGGAAATTGTTGCAAAAATTGACAGCGTTGATTTAATTAATCAAATAAATGCACAAAAAGCTTTAATAGAAAAATTAAAAGAAGATATAAAAGCTTTGCAAAATGAAAAAAAGAGTGCTGAGGTTAATTATAAATATCAGCTTGATATCTTTAAAAAGAATGCAAAACTTTATAAACTCCATTCTATTTCAACTTTGGAATTTGAAAAATATAAAACCGCAAAAGATACGGCAAAAATTAAAATCTCTACATTAAAAGACAATATAAAAGCTCTAAATAAACAAATTTTACAAACAAAAGAGAATATAAAAGGGCTTGAAAAAAGACTTAAATTTTATACGATTATTTCTCCCGTTAGCGGATATGTAACCAAAAAAATAGCGGTAAATCATCAAATTTTACCGCCAAATTCATCTATTATTGAAGTAGTGAATCCAAAAGATGTTTGGGTTAAAACTTATATTGACACAAGGATAAGCGGAGATGTAAAAATAGGAGACAAAGCACAAATTAAACTTCGTTCATCTTCAAAAAGATATGAAGGGAAAGTTGTTGATATAAATCCTATGAATAATCCTATAACTTATGAAAGAGAAATTGATGTTAAATTTAATAAAGTTCCAATTCCTTTTTATATGGAAGAACAGGCGAAAGTTTGGATAAAAATCAAAAATCTTAAAAATGTTATAAAAATTCCTGCAAAAAATATTGTGTTTTATAAAGAAAAAGATGGTGTTTGGGTAGTGAAAAATCATAGAGTATTTTTTAAACCTATACAAATATTAACTCTCTATAAAAATGAAGCGGGAGTTAGGGGGATTGGTATTGATGATAAAATAGTTATCCCAAACCCAAAAAAAGCTTTGCTAAAAAACGGAATGAAAATATACAATGATTAATTTAGCATATAAAGATATTAAACATTCTTTTACCAAATTTATAATTACAGCTATTAGTGTGGGAATTTTATTTGGAATTGTTATTATTATGATTGGGGTGTATCGCGGAATGATATTTGATGCAAAAGAGCTTGTAAAAGATATTGATGCCCAGCTTTGGATAGTGCAGCAAGATACCCTTGGACCGTTTGCCGAAACTTCAAGAATTCATGAAGATTTAAAAGACCAAATTTCATATCAAAACGGGGTTAAATATGCCCAGGCAATAACTTTTCAAAATATGCAGATGCAAAATTCTTACGGGGCTTTTAAAGTAATGCTGGTGGGTTATGACCCACTTGGTAAAATACAAGTTATAAATCCAAATAAAATTATAGCCGGAAGAGCTCTTAAAAAAGAGCATTACGAAATTGTGGTATCACAAAAAACACATTATAAACTTGGAGAAAAAATAAAACTTGGAAGAGACTATTATACGGTAGTCGGGATTACCAAAAACACCGTTTCAAGTGGCGGCGATTATTTGATGTTTGTAAGCCTAAAAGATGCCCAGATTTTGCAGTTTACCTATTCAAACGAAAGAATTAGAAGTGATGAGGCAAGGGGGATAAAAGGCGGAAATCCGCATTTGGTAAATGCTGTTATTGCTAAAATAAAACCAGGATATAATGCAAAAAAGGTTGCAAGAGAAATAGAAAATTCAACTCATAAAACAGTTTTTACAAAAAATGAGCAAATAAAATTACTACTTGAAAGGGTTATTAAAAAAGCTTCTAAGCAAATAGGAATGTTTACCGCTATTTTGATTATGGTTTCTATTGTAATTATTGCTTTGATCATTTATACAATGACTCTTGAAAAGATAAAAGAAATAAGTATTTTAAAACTAATAGGTGTTTCAAACTTCGTAATAGTTAAAATGATTATAGAGGAAACTTTGATTCTTGGGATTTTAGCTTTTATTTCAGGAAATATTTTTGCTCATTTAATGGCTGATAAATTTCCAAAAAGAGTGGTTTTAGAAGCAAACGATGCTTGGAGTTTATTTGGTGTAATTATTATAGCTTCTATATTTGCTTCTTTTTTCGGGGTATATAAAGTTCTAAAAACAGATCCATCAGAAGCGATAGGAGGATAGAAAATAGGAGTTTTGAGTGTTAAGTGTTAAGTGTTAAGTGGGTAGTGGGTAGTGTTGAGTTTTTAATGAAGAATGGAGAAAAATAAATGAATGATATAGCAATAAAAGTAGAAAATTTAGTCAAAAAATTTGGAAAAGGGAATAATGAAGTAACAGTAATAAATGGAGCTAGTTTTACTCTTAAAAAAGGAGAATTTGCAGCACTTGTAGCTCCGAGCGGTGCAGGAAAGACAACTCTTTTAATGATGATAGGGTGTGTGTTAGAGCCAACAAGTGGTAAAATTGAAATAGGTGGTGAAGTTGTATATGAGAATAAACGGACTATAAAAGATGATAGAGCTCTTAGAAGAAAAAAACTAGGATTTATTTTTCAGGCTCACTATTTAATTCCTTTTTTAAATGTAGAAGAAAATATATCTTTACTTCCTTACGAAAATGGTGAATCTGAAAAAGTAGTTAAACCAAGGGTAAAAGAGCTTTTGGATTATTTAGGAGTTGGAGAAAAACTAAAAAATATGCCAAGTGAGCTTAGTGGAGGGCAAAATCAAAGAGTTGCCATTGCTAGAGCCTTAGCTAATAACCCATCTATTATTTTAGCAGATGAGCCGACAGCCGCCCTTGATGTAAATAGGTCAGTTAGTGTAGTAAAACTGCTTAGAAAAATAGCAAAAGAAAAAGAAGTAACTATTATTATGGTAACCCACGATGATAGACTTTTACCTTATTGTGATAAAGTTTTAACGATTGTTGATAAAAAAATAGAAGTAAAAGAACATTTGGAAAAAGTGATTATTTAATAAAATCTTCTAAAATTTTTCTATGGTCAAAAACAAGCTTATCCCAGGGAATCTCTTCAAGTTTAAAAACAAAAGCTTCTTTTGCATCATCTCCCGCTTTTGGCAATTCATTTGCATGACAAACAAAAACAGCACTTGTAGTGTGTAATCTCGGGTCTCTGTTGGGATTTGAATAAATTCCAAGAAGTTTTTGGATTTTTACATCTAAATTTGTCTCTTCTTTCATTTCTCTAATCAATGCATCTTCTACCATTTCGCCATAATCTACAAATCCTCCCGGCAAGGCATATCCAAAAGGAGGATTTTTCCTTTTTATTAAAACAATTCCCATAAATCTAGGATTAAAAATTTTAATAATCCCGTCAACCGTTAAAAAGGGAGTTGGTCTAACCCATTCAGGAATATTTAGTTTTTTTAACTCTTCACATATTCTCATTTTTTCATTCTCCATTCTCCATTTCTTCTTGAAACTCACAACTTCTCATCCCTCATTTACCTATTCGCTCCTCAACTCATCTACTACTACAATCAAAGTCCCGCTTCTTTTAAAGCTTCGGCTTGATAATGGGCAATTAATGGGTCAATTATTTCATCAAAAAGCCCTTCGTTCATAATCTGTTCAAGTCTATATAAGGTTAAGCCGATTCTATGGTCTGTGATTCTATTTTGTGGGTAGTTGTAAGTTCTGATTCTCTCACTTCTATCTCCGCTTCCAACTTGTGTTTTTCTCGCTTCTCCAATTTCAGCAAGTCTTTCACTTTCTAGTTTTTCGAAGACTCTGGCTTTTAGTATTTGCATAGCTTTTTCTTTGTTTCTTTGCTGGCTTCTTTCATCTTGCATAGAAACGGTAATTCCTGTTGGAATATGGGTCATTCTAACGGCACTTTCGGTTTTATTTACATGCTGACCGCCTGCACCTCCTGCTCTCATAACATCTATTTTAATATCTTTTGCATCAAGTTCAATATCGACATCATCAACTTCGGGCATAACGGCAACTGTTACAGCTGATGTATGGATTCTTCCTTGTGATTCGGTTGCAGGTATTCTTTGAACTCTGTGTGTTCCGCCTTCATATTTTAGTCTTGAATATACGCTTTCGCCTTTTATTAAAAGAATTATCTCTTTATATCCGCCCATATCGCTTTTAGATTCGCTAACAATTTCAACTTTCCAGTTTTTATTATCTGCATATCTAAGGTATGACTTTACCAAGTCTCCTACAAATAATGCAGCTTCATCTCCGCCGGTTCCGGCTCTAATTTCTAAAAAGATATTTTTTTCATCGTTAGGGTCTTTTGGAAGTAGTAAAATTTTTATCTCTTCTTCTAAGATGGGGAGTTTTTCTTCGGCAATTTTAAGCTCTTCTTTTGCAAGTTCAGCCATTTCAGGGTCATCTAGCATCATTTTTGCTTCTTCAATGGTTTCGATTAAGCTTTTATACTCTTTTGCTTTATTTACTATTGTCTCTAAGCTTCTTGCTTCGCGGGAGAGTTTTGTCATTTTTTTGATATCTTTTGTTATTTCAGGAGAGCTTAAGGCAGTATTTATTTCATTATATTTATCAACGAAAGGTTGAAGTTTATCTAACATTTATAATCCTTTTAATAAAATGAGAAAGGAAAAGAAAAATTAAGCTTCGGTTTTTTCTAAAGATTTAACTAATTTATGAAGTCTTGAGATTTTTCTTGCAGCTGTGTTTTTTTTCAAAATACCTTTGTTAACGAAGCTTTGAAATCTTTTGTTTGCCACTTTCCATGCATTTAATGCTTCTTCGTAATTTCCCGATTCTACTGCTGCTTCTACTTTTTTAGTTATAGTTTTAATTCTTGTTTTGTAGTATCTGTTGTGTTCTGTTCTTTTGATTGTTTGTCTGATTCTTTTGTGAGCTGATTTAATATTAGCCATTTAGTTCCTTTTTTAAAGCGTATTTTATAAAAATTTGGTAAAATTTGCAAATCAAAATGGTATTTTTTAAAGGAAAAATTATGAAATTGTTCGGAACTGATGGGGTAAGAGGTAAAGCGGGAGAGTTTTTAACGCCATTTTTGGCTATAAAAGTTGCAATGGCTTTTGGTAAAACGATTCCGAAAAATACAGGAAAAATACTTGTCGGGAAAGATACAAGAAGAAGTGGTTATATGATAGAAAACGCAATAGTAAGCGGTCTTACAGCCATTGGGTATGATGTTATTCAAATAGGACCTATGCCAACTCCGGCAGTTGCATTTTTAACAGAAGATATGAGATGTGACGGTGGAATAATGATAAGTGCTAGTCATAATCCTTTTTATGATAACGGAATTAAATTTTTTGATAAAAAAGGGAATAAACTTGGTAAAAAAATAGAAGAAAATATAGAAAAAATATATTTTGAGAATAATTTTGGTTTTAAAATAGGAAAAGAGATAGGAAAAAGTAAAAGAATAGATGATGTTATAGGAAGATATATTGTTCATATTAAATCTTCTTTTCCAAAAGAGATTAATTTAAGCGGCGTTAGAATTGTAATTGATACTGCAAACGGGGCTGCTTATAAAGTTGCACCTACTATTTTTTCTGAGCTTGGAGCTGATGTTATTACTATTAATGATGAACCAGATGGATTTAATATTAATCAAAGTGCCGGGGCTATGCATCCTGATATTTTAGCGGCTAAGGTAAAAGAATATAGAGCTGATATAGGTTTTGCACTTGACGGAGATGCTGACAGATTGGTTGTTGTGGATGAAAATGGGGATGTTATAGATGGAGATAAACTTTTAGGAGCGCTCGCTTCTTATCTTCATTTAAAAAACAGATTAAAAAATAACGGTATTGCAGTAACTGTTATGAGTAATGGAGCTTTGGATGATTTTTTAAAAAAATATGGAATAAAAGTTTATAGAAGCAATGTAGGAGATAAATATGTTTTAGAAGTTATGAATAAATATAATTTAAACTTTGGTGGAGAGCAGTCAGGTCATATAATTTTTAGTGATTATGCAAAAACAGGAGATGGATTAGTCAGTGCTCTTCAGGCGGTTGCTTATATTATAGAAAGTAAAAAAACAGCAAGCGAGGCGTTTAATTTATTTGAGCTTTATCCTCAGGTTCAAACTAATATTAATATAAGCGAAAAAATACCTTTTGAGAAAATAAAAGGTGCAAAAGAGATTTTAGAAGAGGTTAGCAAGGCAGGCTACAGACATCTTGTAAGATATTCAGGAACGGAAAATAAACTGAGACTTTTAGTAGAAGGAGAAAACAAATCAAAAGCAAATGAGTATCTTGAAAAATTAAAAGAGTTTTTTAAGGCAAAATTATGAAAAAATTTTTTTTAGCTTTTTTTTCTATTTTTGCTATTGATCAAATTATAAAATTAATCTTTTTAAGTGGATTCACTCTAAAAACAAAATGTATTTCATTAATTATGGTTTTAAATAAAGGGGTGGCTTTTTCTATGTTCAGTTTTCTTGGTAAGAATCTTAAATATATTCAACTTGCTTTAATTGCCGGACTTTTAATATATTTTATAAAAGAAAAAATCTTTTCAAAACATCCAATTTTAAGTGGAATTTTATTTGCAGCCGCTTTTTCAAACTTACTTGACAGATTTATAAGAGGTGGGGTTGTGGATTATGTATATTGGCACTGCGGATTTAAGTTTGCTATTTTTAATTTTGCCGATGTTATGATAGATTTTTCTATTTTGGGCTTTGCATACTTTTATTTTTTGAAAAAAAATGATAAAATTTCATAAAGGTCGCATAGCTCAGTTGGTTAGAGTACTACCTTGACATGGTAGGGGTCACAGGTTCGAATCCTGTTGCGACCACCACGAAAAATATTTGAACTCCTAAAAAATATATTTCTTTTAAAAGCTCTTCTATTCTTTTGATTTTTAACCTTATTATTAATTAATAAAAATTATAAATTATTGACATAGGGGGGGGTAAGGTTATAATTGTACAAAAAAAGGGAAAAAATGAAGTTATCATTAATTCAAAAAATAAAAGGGTCTTATTCGTTAATTTTAGCTGTTACAATTATTCAGTCATTATTAATTTATTTTAGTGTTTCACATATCAAAGAAGAGAGAAAAAATTTAACCAATACTATAATACCAATACAAAAATTAGCAGATGAAGTTCATAACAATATCTTAAATGAATTTATTGTTGCTTATAAATATCTTATTGATGAGAACAATAAAACACTTCTTTTTAAATTAAAAGACATTACAAAAAAATCTGATTCTGAACTATTGGAACTAAATAGAAAATTTAGTTATTTAAAATCTAAAAATAGAAATGAAGGGAATATATCTGCTATCGCAGCAAAAGTTAGTGATATTAGAAATATAGAAACTAAAATAGTAAATCTTGTTAACAAGAAAGATTTTACACTAAAAGATGTTGAAAAATTTGAGCCTATAGCACAAAAGGATTCCAATATAGTGGATAATAATATTTCTCAAATGGTAAATACTTCTACTAAAATTTTTGTTAAAGAAGAAAATAATACCAATCCCCAAATCATTTCTTACAGTTAAATTTATAATTCCAAGCATCAATAATCCAATCATAACCACAAAGCTGTTTTACACTTTTTTTATTGTTCATCCAATTTATTAAAGCATCAT
>JALUWM010000078.1 GCA_027019465.1 Campylobacterales bacterium | reverse complement strand
AAGGAGAAATATGAAACTTGAAAATTACGAACAATTACCAGCACAAATGCCTGTATTAAAAGAAAAGGAGCTTATTTATCCCTTTATGATAATTCCAATGTTTTTGGAAAAAAAAGATGATATGATAGCCGTTCAAAAAGCGATAAATGATCATTCTTTGATTTTTGTAGGAATTAAAGATGAGATAAATACTTATGGAACAATTGGAACAATTATAAGAAAAGTCACCCTACCAGAAGGCAAAATAAAAATACTTTTCCAAGGGCTAACAAGAGGAAAAATAATTGAAATAACAGATAAAAAACCAACAATCGCATTAGTAGATAAAATAAAAAATGAAATAAAAGATGAAAAAGAAATAAAAGCTCTTCTTGAAACATTAAAAGAGCATATTATCACTTTAAGTGAAATTAATCCATTTTTTCCAAAAGATTTTATAAAAATAATAGATTCAAATTCAGATGCTGATAGAATTGTGGATATAATAGCTTCATCTTTAAAATTACCCATAGAAAAAGGATATGAACTTTTTAAAGAAATAGATTCAAAAGAAAGAATTATAAAAATAATCCATTTTATTTTAGAAGAAATTGAATCAATAAAAATTAAAAATGAACTTAACAAAAAAGTTATGGAACAAATCCAAGAAATAAATAGAGAACATCTGCTAAAACAACAAATGAAGCTTATACAAAAAGAGCTTGGAATGAGTAATGAGCTTGAAGAAGAAATAAAAGAGTATAAAGAAAAACTGAAAGAAATAAAACACTGCCTAAAAGAAGATGCTTTTAAAGAAATAAATAAACAGATAAACCGTTTATCAAAAATGCACCCTGAAAGTGCAGAAGCCACAACCACAATGAACTATATAGAATGGGCTTTAGAAGTTCCGTTTTGCAGTTTTGCAAAAGAAGATTTTGCTATTGAAGAGCTTAAAAACAGGCTAAATAAAGACCATTACGGACTTAAAAAACCAAAAGAAAGAATTGTTGAATATTTTGCATCAAAAGAACTTGCAAAAAAAAGAGGCGAAGAATTCAGTGGACTTACATTATGTCTGATAGGACCTCCGGGTGTTGGTAAAACAAGTTTGGCTAACTCTATTTCAAAAGCACTTGATAAAAATTTAGTAAGAATTGCACTTGGCGGACTTGAAGATGTAAATGAACTAAGAGGTCACAGAAGAACATATATAGGAGCTATGCCAGGTAGAATCACACAGGGGCTCATTAACGCAAAAGAGATGAACCCTGTTATGGTTTTAGATGAAATAGATAAAGTGGCAAGATACAGAGGCGATCCGACAGCCGTACTTCTTGAAATTCTTGACCCTGAGCAAAATTCTCATTTTAGAGACCTTTATTTGAATTTTGATTTGGATTTAAGCAAAGTATTATTTATTGCAACGGCAAACGACCCAAGCACAATACCAGCACCCCTTAGAGATAGAATGGAAATGATTTTTGTAGGTAGTTATACACCTCAGGAAAAATTTCATATAGCAAAAGAGTATTTAATTCCTCAGGAAATAAAAAAACACTCTCTTAAAAAAACAGAAATTTCAATTTCAGACGCAGCCTTAAAAGAGATAATAGAAGAATATACAAAAGAAGCTGGAGTTAGAAATTTAAGAAGAGTAATTGCAAAACTTATGAGAAAAGCGGCTTTAGCAATTTTGGATGGAAAAGAAAAAGTAAGAATAAGTGTAAAAAATCTAAAAGATTTCTTAGAAAAACCTATATTTGGCATAGAAGCAGTTGATAAAAAAGATAAAATAGGAGTTGTAAACGGCTTGGCATGGACACCGGTTGGCGGAGATGTATTAAAAATAGAAGCTCTTAAATATAAGGGTAAAGGTCAGATTATTTTAACAGGAAAACTTGGAGATGTAATGAAAGAATCAGCTCACATTGCGTTTACTCTAATAAAAGTTTTAATAGATAATAAAAAAATTCCTGTAAAAGAGAAATCAAAAGAACCTATCTATTATAAATATAACATCCATATCCATGTTCCAGAAGGTGCAATTCCAAAAGACGGACCAAGTGCCGGAATTACAATGACAACAGCTATTGCGTCTATTTTTAGTGAAAAAAAAGTAAAAGCCGATGTAGCAATGACAGGTGAAATTACTTTAAGCGGAGATGTACTACCAATAGGAGGACTTAAAGAAAAACTGATAGCAGCATACAGTGCAAAAATTAAAAAAGTCTTAATTCCTCTTAAAAACTATGAAAAAGACTTAGATGACATTCCAAATGAAGTAAAAGAAAATCTTGAAATAATTCCTGTAAAAAAAATAGAAGAAGTCTTAGAACATGCTTTAATGAATTGAAAATGAGAAATATAAAATTGAAACTTATTATATTTTTTTTACCTCTTTTTCTTTTTGCTAATATTAATCAAAAAATAATTTCTTTTTATAAAAAAATTTATCCTAATATTGAAATAAAAAAGATAAAAATAATTCCCACCCCACCAAAAAAATATAAAACTTTAAAAATTTTAATAAATCCAAAACGAACAAGCGGAAATATTAAAATAGACGGAAGATACTTTTATGTCCGAATAAAAGCCTTAATCCCTGTTTTTGTTACAACCGAAATAATAAAGCCAAATGAAGAGATTAAAGAAAAAGCAGTGTTAAAAAAAATACCTTTTAGAAATTTTTATGCAAGACCTTTATATAAAATTCCATCTTCACTTGTGGCTTCGAAAATTATTTCAAAAAATGCAATCATAAATGTTTTAAATACAAAAAAAATGCCTCTTGTAACAAAAAATTCTTTAGTTTCTATAATAATAAAATCAAAAGATATAACAATAATGTCTTTTGCAAAAGCACTGGAGGACGGATATAAAGGTGATATCATCAATATACTGTTCAAAAACAAGGTAAGAGAGGCAAAAGTAATCAAAAAAGGAGTCGTGGAAATTGAATAAAATATTAGTATGTATAAGTGGAGCAAGCGGGGCAAATTTAGGATTAAAACTATATAATTTAATCCCAAAAGAACATGAAAAATATTTAGTTATTAGCAAAAATGCCAAAATTGTTTTACAAAAGGAAGAAAATATATTTTTAAATAATGATATTTCAGCCGCACCCGCAAGTGGCAGTTTTGGAATTGACACAACATTTATTGTTCCAACAAGTATGAATACTTTATCTAAAATTGCTTTTGGAATATCAGATAACCTAATTACAAGAGCTGCAAGTGTGGCTATAAAAGAGAAAAAAAAACTGATTCTTGCCCCAAGAGAGCTTCCTTTTTCTCAAATTGCTTTAGAAAATATGTTAAAATTATCAAAGATACCAAATATTTTTATAGCACCGCCTGTTATTGCATATTACAATAAGCCAAAAGATATAGAAGATATAGAGATGTTTTTGATAGGTAAATGGTTTGATTTAGCGGGAATTAATAATAATTTATTTAAAAGATGGGGAATAGAAAATGGATAATAAAAAAAAAGCAATATATCCAGGTACATTTGATCCTGTTACAAAAGGTCATCTGGATATTATAAAAAGAGCTTGTAAAATATTTGATGAAATTATAGTGGCAGTAGCTGAGAATAAAGATAAAAATACAATGTTTAATTTAGAAAAAAGAGTTAATATGATGAAAAAAGCTACAAAAGAATTTAAAAAAGTGAAAATTAAATATTTTGATTCCCTTCTTGTAGATTTTGCAAAAAAAGAACACTGTAATATAATCATAAGAGGATTAAGAGCCATTAGCGATTTTGAATATGAGCTTCAAATGGGATACGCAAATAAATCATTATATGATGATATTGATACAATTTATCTTATGCCAAATCTAGAAAACGCTTTTATATCTTCAAGCGTTGTAAGAAGTATTTTAAAATATAACGGAGATGTTTCTCATTTAATTTCAAAGGAGATTTTAGAAGATGTATATAGCAATTGAAGGAATAGATACAGCAGGTAAATCAACACAAATTGACTTACTAAAAAAAAAGTTTAAAAATGCACTTTTTGTAAAAGAGCCGGGTTTCAGTGCACTTGGAGAAAAACTTAGAAAAATTATTTTTGAAGATAAAATAACTAAAAAAGCAGAACTTTTTTTATTTTTAGCCGATAGGGCCGAACTTATAGAAAAAACATTAAAACCTAATTTAAATAAACTGATAATAAGCGACAGAAGTGTAATAAGCGGCATTGCATATGCTCTTGAATTTTTTGATTTTGATTTTTTAGTTAATTTAAACCGTTTTACAACAGATTCTATTTTTCCACAAAAAGTAATAATCTTACAACTCTCAAAAGAAGAACTTACAAAAAGATTATCACAAAAATCAAACGACAATATAGAAAAAAGGGGAATTGATTATCTTTTAAATATTCAGGATAATTTAATCCAAACTTGCAATAGACTGGAAATTCCTTATATTTTAATTGATGCTTCAAATAACATAAAAGAAATTAATTTCAGAATAAAAAAGGTTATAAATGCTTCTTTGGGATAAAATAAAAAAAGATTTCTCAGCAGTTCAAAACCGTGATCCTGCTTTTAAAAATAAATTTGAACTTTTATATGCCTATCCAGGAGTATGGGCTATTGTAAATTATAGAATTGCCAATACAATTTATAAAAAAGGTTTTAAAAGAATAGCACGTTTTATAATGGCAATAAATCAACTTTTTACCAATATCGACATTCATCCAGGAGCTACAATAGGTGAAAATGTTTTTATAGACCACGGAATCGGTGTTGTAATAGGAGAGACTGCAATTATTGGAGATAATGTAACAATTTATCAAGGTGTAACTCTTGGAGGAGTTAGTTTAAATCCAGGCAAAAGACATCCTACTATCCAAGATGATGTGACAATAGGAGCTGGAGCAAAAGTATTAGGAAATATCACTATCGGAAAAGAGAGCAGAATAGGAGCAAATTCTGTAGTGGTAAAAGATGTCCCACCCTATTCTACAGTTGTTGGAATTCCTGGAAAAGTTATAAAAAGAAAAGATTTTTCACCTCTAGGACACAACAAACTTCCTGATATTGAAAAAGAACTTTTTGAATATCTAATGGACAGAATAAAAATCCTTGAAGAAGCAGTTACAAATGAAAATAAAGACATCATAGAAAAAGATGAAGAAGTAGAAAAAAAATACAGAGATTATCTGGAAGCTCTTAAAAATAAATGATATAATATCACAAAAAAGGCTTAATTATGTTTAGTAAAAGAATCAATAAACTAAGTCCATCTTTAACAATCGCTATCTCTCAAAAAGCAAGAGAATTAAAAGCACAAGGAAGAGATATTTTAGCTTTCTCTGCGGGAGAACCTGATTTTGATACACCTGAAGTTATAAAATATGAAGCTATAAGAGCTATTACAAACGGATGGACAAAATATACAAATGTTGCCGGAATTCCTGAATTATTAGAAGCCATTCATATTAAATTAAAAAGAGATAATCATTTAGATTATGATTTAGATGAAATTATTTCAAGTAACGGTGCAAAACAATCCTTAGCAAATATTTTTGCTTGTATTTTAGATAAAAATGATGAAGTGATTATCCCGGCACCTTATTGGGTAACATATCCTGAGCTTGTGAAATATAATGACGGAATTCCTGTTATTGTTGAGACTGATGAATCAACAGGATTTAAAATTACTGCCGAAATGTTAAAAAAAGCCATAACTCCTAAAACAAAAGCACTAATCCTTACCACTCCAAGCAACCCAACAGGAGCTGTTTATTCAAAGGAAGAATTAAAAGCCCTAAGCGAAGTTTTAAAAGATACTAATATTTGGATTATAAGTGATGAAATGTATGAAAAACTGATTTTTGAAGGAAAATTTACTTCTGTAGCAAGTATAAATGAAGATATGTTAAATAGAACAATCACAGTAAATGGTCTTAGTAAATCTCACGCAATGACAGGATGGAGATTTGGATATTGTGCAAGTAAAAATAAAGAACTTGTTAAAAATATGATAAAACTCCAATCCCAAACAACATCGAATATAAATACAATCACTCAAAAAGCGGCAATTCCGGCATTAATAGGAAAAGCGGATATAGATGTTGAAAATATGAGAAAAGAGTTCAAAAAAAGAAGAGATTTTGTTTATGAAGCTTTTAATTCTATAAAAGGGCTAAGTGCGGCAAAACCACATGGTGCATTTTATATTTTTGTAAATCACAAAAAAATTTCTGAAGAATCTTTAAGTTTTGCTCTTGATTTACTTGAAGAAAAAGGCGTAGCAGTAGTCCCTGGTGTCGGATTTGGAAGTGAGGGATATTTTAGATTTTCATTTGCAACAGATTTTGAAACAATAAATAGAGGTATCCAAAGAATAGAAGAATTTGTAAAAGAGCTAATATGATAAGACACATAGTAACACTAAAACTAAACGAAAATGCCTCTTTCGAGGCTATAAGAGAAAAGATTTTAAACCTAAAAAATCATCTTAGCATAAAGCATATAGAAGTAGGATTTGATATAGGATTTGATAAAAGTGCAAGTGATATTGCTATTATTGCAGATTTTGAAAATATCCAAGATTTAAAAACTTATGCAAATGATGAAATTCATCAAAAAATTATAAAAGAGGATATTAAACCTTATTTAATCAGCCGCTGTGCGGTTGATTATGAGATTTAAACTTTCTCTTTTTTTAATTCTCTAAAAACATAAATAGTTGCTACAACAATAACCCCTCCAAGTAAAACAAGACTTCCATAAACTGCATTAGAGTGGGCTTTCTCTCCCGTTCCAAACAGATATCCAATCATTAGCATAAATCCCACCCATATTAAATTTGCCGCAAAAGTAAGAGGTATAAACCATTTTAAGCTCATATGAGAAAGTCCCGCCGGAATAGAGATATATTGACCAAGTCCAGGAGTCAAAGGAGCTAGGAAGGCTGAAATTTTGCCATGCTGATACCAAAATTTAGTAACTTTTTTTATTACCGGTTTATCTTTTAAAAATTTATTTACTAAAAATTTTGCTAAAAAATAATTAATCAAAGCTCCTGTTAAAGAACCAAGGGCCCCACTAAACCATAAAAGCATTAAACTTTTTTTACCCTCTGCTGCTAAATATCCACTTGGAAGTAAAACTAATTCACTAGGTACTGGAATAAATGTTCCTACCATTACCATATAAAGATAAACACCCAAATAACCGATAGAATCTGCAAAATTTACTAAAATCTGAACTAAATGATGAAACATACTATTCCTTATAAATTAAACTCAGCCACAACAGGCACATGGTCTGAAGGTGTCGGTTTTCTTTTTCTTCTGATAGCTGTTAAAACTTCAATATTTTTAAAATATTTAAAAAGCTCTTTTGTAACCAAAATATAATCAAGCCTAAGACCTTCGTCTTTATATACTTTTGCCCCTCTGTAATCATAAAAAGTAAAAATTTTTTTATTAGGATAGACTTCTCTTATTAAATCAATAAATCCAATATCAAGGAATTTAGACAATATAGCTTTTTCTTCGGGTAAATGAGTAACTTCGCCCTGCCAAATTTCTTCATCCCAAACATCAAGCTCTGTATGAGAGATATTAAAATCTCCGCAAATTAAAACTTTATCACTCTTTAAATCAAATCTTTTTAAAAATTCAAACAGTTTATTATAAAAATAGATTTTATATTCAAATTTATCTCCGTAATTATCCCCAAGGGGGGCATAAATATTAATAATATGCACCCCGTTTATAAATGTATAAATAAATCTGGGCTCATTTAATTCCCCTTCAAATCCTTTTTGGGATTCATCAATGGGATATTTAGAACAAATAGCAACTCCGTGAAGCTTTTTTTGTCCGTGGATTATACATTGTATATCAGAATTTATTAAAGGAAAATCCTTGTTTTCTACTTTAATCTCCTGCATACATAAAATATCTAGATTTTGCTCTTCTATTAAATTTTGGACAATTTCAAGTCTACTTCTAATTGAATTCACATTAAATGTGCATATTTTCATAGTCCCATTTTCCCTGGATTAAGTATATTATTTGGGTCAAAAGCAGCTTTTATCCTTCTAAAAAGATTCATCTCAGCCTCACTAAATGCTATTTGCATAAAAGGCGCCTTGCTAAGTCCAATTCCGTGCTCTCCGCTTAATGTCCCACCCATATCAACAACCGCTTCAAAAATCTCTTCAACGGCTTTATAACCTTTTTTTACTTCTTCTTCATCTCTTCCATCAACCATAACATTTACATGTATATTTCCATCCCCTGCATGTCCAAAACAAGGAACAACTAAATCATATTTTTTTCCTATTTCATTAATTTTATTTAGAGCCTCAGGAAGTTTGCTTCTAGGAACTGAAATATCTTCATTTAATTTTTTACTTCCATAAACTGTAATAGATTGAGACGCATTTCTTCTGGCAAACCATATTTCATTTGATTCTTTTTCATCTTTTGCAATTTTAAACTCTTTTGCACCCTCTTGTTTAAAAGATTCTTCTAAAATTTTAAGCTGATAATTGATTTCTTCTTCCACATTTCCATCAACATCCCCTATAAGTAAAGCCCCGGCCCATTCAGGGAGATTAACTCCAAGTTTTTCCCTTAATGCCTTTACAACCAAAGCATCCATAAACTCCATTGCCACAGGCACAGCCCCGCTTGCAAGTGATTTATAAACCGCACTCATTGCATCTTCAACATTTTCAAAAATACCCATATAAGTTTTTTTAAGTTTTGGTTTTGGAAGAAGTTTTAAGGTAATTTCCGTAATGACGGCTAAAGTACCCTCACTTGCTATTAGGATTCCTGCAACATTATAACCCGCTACATCTTTAATCGTTCTTTTACCAGCTTTTATAATATCTCCATTAGGTAAAACGGCTCTAAGGCTCATTACATAATCTTTTGTAAGTCCGTATTTCGCAGCTCTCATTCCTCCGGCATTTTCACTGACATTCCCGCCAAGTGTAGAATAATCCATACTAGCAGGGTCAGGTGGATAAAAGAGACCTCTTTTTTCAACTTCTTTTTGTAAAGTGACATTCACAACCGCTGGCTGAACAACCGCTACCATATCTTTTTCATCAATTTCTAAAATTTTATTCATATATTTTTCAACTGCTAAAACAATCCCGCCTTTTACAGGCAAAGCCCCGCCTGTAAATCCGCTTCCCGCACCCCTTGGAATAACTACTATTTGATTTTCATTACAATATTTTAAAATTTTGCTAACCTCTTCTTCATTTTCAGGAAACAACACGGCTTCTGGCTCAAAATGCTCTTTTGTAGCGTCATAAGAATATGCTCTTAGATGAATTTTATCACTTTTGATATCATCACTTCCCACTATCTCTTCAAGTGCTTTTAAATGTTTCACATCTATTGCCATTTTATTCCTTTATAATAGTTTTATAATAATTAATCGGATTTTTCATTTTTATATCATAATCATTATAAGATGTAAAGAAAGGCAATTTAAATTTATTATTTTTATAAGGGTTTTTATAAGAATTTATAACCTGAAGGCTAAGTGCATCAACTTCATAAATTTTATCCAACACAAAAATATATCTTCCTATATTCATCTTTTTTGCAAAATTAATAAAATCTCTTTTTGTTGGTTTTCCCTCTAAAAAAGCACCAAATACATCTACAGGAATAATTGTATTTTTAGAATATTTTTCTTTTGTTTTAAGATAATCTGTCTGATTTGGGGCTATAATCATAATTCTTGAATAATTTTTTGCAAAAAGCACTTCATTACCCTTTTTCGGAAACACCAAAGGAAGGGCAAAAGCGTCATTTTTAAGAGATTTATACACATAAAGCAAAGCTTTATCACCGCCTAAGCTAACAGCTCTTGCACAAATAATTTTACTGTTTTCATAAGGGCATAAAACAACACCGTTTATACCTTTTTTAAGAGTTGCATTTACTCTAATTTCAGTTCCATTTACATTCAAAATTTTAACTGCAATACCCTGTGAAAAAGCAAAAACTGCACTAAATAAGATTAAAATTATCCTCATTAATTTCCTTTTTTGATACAATTATATCAAAAAGGCTTAAAATGAAATACGATATTTTGGTAATAGGAAGTGGAATTGCCGGAATGATGGCTGCTATTGAGGCGAAAGAACTTGGAAGCAATGTTGCAATCGTTATGAAAAAATCCCCTCTTGCAAACAATTCGTTTATGGCAAAAGGCGGAATTAACGCAGCACTTAACAATATGAAAGACGGAGATTCTATAGAACACCACATAGAAGATACGCTAAAATCAGGAGTTGGACTTGCCGAAGAAGAAGCCGTTAGAATATTTTGCGAACAAGCACCTCAGGTTGTAAGAGAGCTTCATAGACACTTCAAAGTTCCTTTTAGCACTTTAGATGACGGAAGACTGGCTCAAAGACCTTTTGGAGGAACAAAATTCAAAAGAACCTGTTTTGCCGCCGATGCAACGGGACCTGCTATTATGAAAACCCTAAACAAAGCATTAAAAGAACTTAATATCCCAACAATTAAAAATCATTTTGCTTTAAATTTACTGGTAAATAAAAACAAAATAGCAGGAGTAAGCTTTTTTGACGAAAAAAGTGAAGAAGTAAAAACAATTCAGGCCAAATCAGTTATTGTAGCAACAGGAGGATATGCCGGGCTTTATAAAGGATACACAACAAATATCTCAGATGCAACAGGTGATGGTATTGCTATGGGACTTAGAGCAGGACTTGAGGGAATGGATATGGAATTTATCCAGTTTCACCCAACAGGTCTTCAAGGAAGCAACTATTTAATTTCTGAAGCTGCAAGGGCTGAGGGTGGAAGACTTATAAACAGCGATGGTAAAGAATTTGTGGATGAGCTTAATACAAGAGATTTCGTAGCCAGAGCAATACTTAAACAAATTCAAAAAGGAAAAGAAGTATATCTTAATTTAACTAACATTCCTGAAGAAATAATAAATACAAAACTTATAAATCTTAAAAAAAGAGTAAAATCACTAAAAGGTATAGATATTACAAAAGAACCTATTCCAATCAATCCTTTGGCACATTACTCAATGGGAGGCATAAAAACAGACACATACGGCAAAACCGAAATAGAAGGTCTTTTTTATGCAGGAGAATCCGGAAACAACGGCGTAAACGGGGCTAACAGACTTGGCGGAAATTCTTTAAGCGAAGGGGCTGTATTTGGAAAAATAGCAGGATATCAGGCAGTCAAATATTCCCACAGAAATAAAAATCTGGCTGAAATAAAAAAAGAAGATATAAAAAAAGATATGGATTTAATAGAAAAAATAAAGAACACTCCATTTGACGCAAAAGAGATAAAAAATCAATTAGGAGAAATTTTATATAAAAAAGTTGGGATTATAAGAAACGGATACGCTCTTAAAAAAGCCATGGAAAAAATAAAAGAATTAGAAAGACTTGATATTCAAAAAGAAGATTCAAACCTTATAGAAAAGCTTGAAGCCCTAAACACCATAGATATAGCAAAAGCTCTTACAAAAGCCGCTCTAAGCAGGGAAGAAAGCAGAGGTGCTCACTTTAGGCTAGATTTCCCTGAAAGCGATTACGCATTCTTGCATCACACTTTTACAAAACTTTAAAATTAT
>JALUWM010000077.1 GCA_027019465.1 Campylobacterales bacterium | reverse complement strand
TACCAATTAATGAAGGTGATACAGTAGTATTCGCGAAATATTCAGGAACAGAAATTACAGTGGATGGAAAAGAATATTTAGTATTAAATACTGATGATATTTTAGGAAAAATTGAAAAATAAGGAGGGGAGATATGGCAAAAGAAATCGTATATTCTGACGCAGCAAGAAATGAATTATTAGCAGGTGTTGAAAAACTTGCTAATGCAGTAAAAGTTACAATGGGACCAAAAGGAAGAAATGTTTTACTTCAAAGAAGCTTTGGAGCACCGCACATTACAAAAGACGGTGTTAGTGTTGCAAAAGAAGTTGAACTTAAACACCCTGTAGAAAATATGGGGGCTGGACTTGTTAAAGAAGTTGCAAGCAAAACTGCTGATGAAGCAGGAGATGGAACAACTACTGCAACAGTTTTAGCGCACTCAATTTTTAAAGAAGGTTTAAAATATATAACTGCCGGAGCAAACCCTATTGCTGTAAAAAGAGGAATGGATAAAGCGGCAGCAGTTATTATTGAAGAGCTTAAAAAAATGAGCAAAACTGTTGAAAATAAAGAGCAAATTGCACAAGTAGCAACAATTTCTGCAAATAATGATAAAAAAATAGGTGAATTAATTGCAGAAGCAATGGATAAAGTAGGAAAAGACGGTGTTATTACTGTTGAAGAAGGAAAATCTTTAACTGATGAACTTGAAGTAGTTGAAGGTATGCAATTTGACAGAGGTTATTTAAGCCCTTATTTTGTAACTAATTCAGATAAAATGGTAGCTGAATATGAAGATGCTTATGTTTTATTATATGATAAAAAAATAAATTCAATGAAAGATTTATTGCCATTGCTTGAAAAAAATGTGCAAGCTGGAAATAAACCGTTAGTAATTATTGCAGAAGATATTGAAGGTGAAGCACTTGCAACACTTGTTGTGAATAACCTAAGAGGAGTATTAAAAGTTGTAGCTGTTAAAGCTCCTGGATTTGGTGACAGAAGAAAAGCAATGCTTCAAGATATTGCAATTTTAACAGGTGGAGAGGTTATTAGCGAAGAGCTTGGCAGAACACTTGAGAGTGCTACTTTAGAAGACCTTGGAGTTGCTGGAAGAGTTGTAGTTGATAAAGAAAACACTACAATAGTAGACGGAAAAGGTCAAAAAGAAGCTATTGAAGCTAGAATTAACCAAATCAAAAAAGAAATTGAAGAAACTACAAGTGATTATGACAAAGAAAAATTACAAGAAAGATTAGCTAAACTTAGCGGTGGTGTTGCTGTAATTAAAGTTGGTGCAGCAACTGAAACTGAAATGAAAGAGAAAAAAGATAGGGTTGATGATGCGCTAAGTGCAACAAAAGCTGCTGTTGAAGAAGGAATTGTTATAGGTGGTGGAGCTGCTGTATTAAAAGCTTCTAAAAAAGCCGAAGTTGAAGCTGTTGATGCTGATGAACAAATCGGTATTGATATTATCAAAAAAGCAGTGGAAGCTCCAATTAAACAAATTGCAAGCAATGCCGGATTTGAACCTGGAGTTGTAGCTTTAAGAGTTGTTGAATCTGATGAAAATGTAGGATTTAACGCTGCAAGCGGTGAATATGTTGATATGTTTGAAGCCGGAATTATTGACCCAACAAAAGTTGAAAGAATTGCACTTCAAAACGCAACAAGTGTGAGTGGATTACTTCTTACAACAGAAGCGGCTGTAACAGAAGAACCAAAAGATGAAAAAGCACCTGCAATGCCTGATATGGGCGGAATGGGTGGAATGGGCGGAATGCCTGGGATGATGTAATCCCTTTTTTCTTCTTTTATATTATTTAAAATTCTTTGACACTTTATTGTAAAAAAGAAAGTTAAAATTATTTACAACTTCCTTTTTTAATTCTAATAACAACTTCTTTTTGATTGTTTGAGTGTTTTTTATAATTGTATACTATATTCATATTATTTAACAAAAATTTAGCATTTTTGTTTTTACATACTATGTTTGTCAATAACTTTTTATAAAATTTAGGTTGTGATTTGATATCATTAAAATTATTATCAGGGACATCATAT
>JALUWM010000076.1 GCA_027019465.1 Campylobacterales bacterium | reverse complement strand
GATTTATATAAAAAAGAAACAGGTTTAGAAGCTATTATAGAATTTATTACAAAAAAAATAAAATATAAAAATTTTGAAAATTTTGAAGAAACAATCAACTCAACTCCTTCTGTTTTAATTCCTGAATATACATTTGAAAGTTTTATAACAGGCCCTTCAAACCAGTTTGCCTATTCTGCTGCAAAAAGTGTAGCTGAAAACCCAGGTAAAAGCTACAATCCATTATTTATATATGGGGGAGTTGGACTTGGAAAAACACATTTAATCCAGGCTATTGGAAATTATTTAAAAAACAGATTAAAAGTTATTTATATAACAAGCGAACAATTTATGAATGAATTTAGAGAAAATGTCAGAAACCATACAATGGACAGATTTCATGAAAAATATAGAAACTGTGACTGTTTACTTATAGATGATGTTCAGTTTTTTGCTCAAAAAGAACAGACCCAAGAGGAATTTTTCCATACATTCAACGAACTTTATAATCAAAAAAAACAGATATGTTTAACAGCGGACAGACCTCCTAAAAAATTACACGATTTAGTAGATAGACTAAGAAACAGATTTGAAGCTGGACTTATTGCTGATATTCAGCCCCCAGAACTTGAAACAAAAATAGAAATAATAAGAAAAAAATGTGAAATAAACGGAATTTATCTACCTGAAGACATTATTGAATTTATTGCAACAAAACTTGATAGCAATATAAGAGAAATAGAAGGTATGATTGTAAAACTTCATGCTTTAGCTAAATTGCTTGGAGTTAATGAAATAACAATCGACTTTGCAAAACAGGCTCTAAAAGAGCATATAAAAGACAAAAATGAACATATTACATTAGAAAACATAATAGAACTTATTGCAAAAGAGTTTAATATCAAACCTAGCGAAATAACTTCAAAAAGCAGAAATAAAAATATCGTGGCTGCAAGAAGAACCGCAATATATTTAGCAAGGGAATTTACTAAAGAATCCACTCCTGTAATAGCCAAATATTTTGGACTAAAAGATCATAGTGCAGTTTCACATGCAATTAAGTCATTTAACAAAAAATTAAAAGAAGATAATGATTTCAGAATAAAAATTGAAGAATTAAAAAATAAAATAATATTGAAAAAAGGTGAATGATGTGAAAAAAAAAGTTATTCACTTTCACGCACTTTTTTCACAAATATCGGACTTTAAAGCCAATATTCACCTATTCAACATAATCTACTATTACTACTATAAGAATTTAAATAAAAGGAGAACAAAATGCATATAAAAATTCAAAAACCTGTATTTGAAAGTATTGTGAATCAAATAGTTCCATTTACAGAAAAAAAAGATAATACTCAAATAACATCACATGTTCTAATAATAGCTAATGAAAATTTAATACTAAAAGCTACAGATAAAGAAATAGGTCTAAAAATAAAAACAGATGCCGAAATTTTAAAAAAAGGTAAAATAACAATAAATGCCAAAAAACTAAGTGACATAATAAAAGCCTTACAAAATAAAGAAATAGAAATAAAAAAAGAAAAAGATACAATTATAATAACACAAGAAAATTCAATTTATAAACTTTCAACATTTAATACAGAAGAATTCCCGGATTTTCCAAATCCTAATGATTTAAATAAATTTAACATAAATCAGGATATTTTTTCTGATGCAATAAAAAAAATATTTCCTGTAATTGATACAAACAATCCAAAATATGAATTAAACGGAGCTCTTTTAAATATAAAAGAAAAAACAGATTTTGTAGCAACAGATACTAGAAGACTTGCATTATATAAAACAAAAGCAACAGGTAAAGAAATAAAAATAATAGTTCCCAAAAGAAGTATAAGTGAAATAAAAAGAATACTTCAAAATGATATGGAAATATTTTATGATGAAGTATATTTAATACTAAAAAACAAAAACACCCTATTTTTTACAAAACTGATTAACGGAAAATATCCTGCATATGAAAAAATAATTCCCAATAAATTTAAATATTCATTAAATTTACCTAAAAATGAATTTTTATCACATTTAAAACAGATAAGTATTATTTCCAATGAAGTTAAAATAACTATTCAAAAAGATGAAATAATATTTGAAAGTTTTACTGATGAAAATATAAAAGCAAAAACCAGTTTTAAAACAAAAACAGAAATTGAAAATTTTGTATTTGCTGTTAACAGTAAATATATTACAGATTTTTTAAATGTCATTTCTTCAGAAACATTTAATCTTAATTTAAATGAACCCAATATTCCTTTTGAACTTAAAGATGAAAATTTTATTACAATCGTAATGCCTCTTAATATTTGATATAATATTGAAATAATTACGTAATAAAGGAATTTAATGGCAAATTACGGTGCTAGTAATATTAAAGTTTTAAAAGGTCTTGAAGCAGTTAGAAAAAGACCTGGAATGTATATCGGGGACACATCAGTTAAAGGTCTTCATCATTTAATTTATGAAGTTGTAGATAATTCAATAGATGAGGCAATGGCAGGGTATGCCAATGAAATAAAAGTAAAAATAAATAAAGATGGAAGTGCAATAATAAGTGATAATGGAAGAGGAATACCCGTTGATATTCATCCTCAGGAAAAAATTCCTGCAGCAACTGTAGTTTTAACAGTTTTACACGCAGGTGGTAAATTTGATAATAAAACATATAAAGTTTCAGGCGGACTTCACGGCGTTGGTGTATCTGTTGTAAATGCATTAAGTAAAAAACTTATTATGACAATTAAAAGAAATGGAAAAATTTACAAACAGGAATTTGAAAGAGGAAAACCAATAACAGAATTAGAAGTTATAGGAAATACAAACAGAACCGGAACTTCTATACAATTTTGGCCCGATGATGAAATTTTTGAAACAACAGAATTTAAAAGTGATATTTTAATAAAAAGATTAAAAGAGCTTGCATATTTAAATCCAAATATTACTATTTATTTTGAAAATGAATTAAACGGGATTAAAGAAAAATTTCATTTTGAAGGCGGAATAAAAGATTTTGTCAAAACACTTACAAAAAAAGATTGTATTACAGAAATTATTTATTATAATGAACATTACAGCGATGAAGAAAAATCATTAGATGTTGAGGTGGCTTTGTGTTATGATAGCGGATATGATGAAAAAACATTAAGCTTTGTAAACAATATAAAAACACCTGAAGGCGGAACACACGAAAGCGGATTTAAAGCAGGATTTAGTAAAGCCGTTATTAATTATATTAATAAAAATATAAAAATGAAAGAAAATCTTAAAATTACAGGAGATGATGTAAAAGAAGGTATTGATGCAATAGTCAGTGTAAAAATGAGTGAACCTCAGTTTGAAGGACAGACAAAAGGAAAACTTGGAAGTAGTTATGTAAAATCAATAGTTCAAAAAGTAACATATGATTACATAACAAGATATTTTGAAGAAAATCCAAATACTGCAAAACTTATTTCAGAAAAAGCGATATCTGCGGCAAGAAGCAGGGTTGCTGCTAAAAGAGCCAGAGATTTAACAAGAAAACAAGCAAAAGTGGGAGTTGGTACACTTCCTGGAAAACTTGCTGATTGTCAGAGTAAAAGTGCTGAAGAAAGTGAAATTTATCTAGTTGAAGGTGACAGTGCTGGAGGAAGTGCAAAACAAGGTAGGGATAGATATTTTCAGGCCATACTTCCGCTTAGAGGTAAAATACTTAATACCCAAAAATCAAGCGATGCCAAAGCTTTAAGCAGCGAAGAAATTAAAAACATAATAACAGCCCTTGGAACAGGCATAGGAGCTGATTTTGATATAGAAAAAATAAGATACAATAAAATTATAATAATGACAGATGCGGATGTTGATGGAAGCCATATTCAAACGCTTATTATGACATTTTTCTTTAATCATCTTCAAGAAGTTATCCAAAAAGGATATTTATATATAGCCCAGCCTCCCCTATATAGATACAAAAAAGGAAAAATTGAAAAATATCTAAAAGACGATAAAGCCTTAAATGAATTTTTAATAGAACAGGGAATTAACTCTATTGAAATAGAAGGTGTTGGAAAACCTGAACTCAAAGAACTTTTAAAAAATACAGCACTTTATAAACTTTTGCTTGAAAAACTTACAAAAAGATTTAATATTCCTGAAGTTATAAGATATTTAATTGAAGACGGAGATATTGAAAAACTTCCTGAATATCTAGAAAAATTTGGATTTAATATTATCTCAAAACACGATAATCATTACTATATTCAAACAAACAGAGGTCTTGAAGAAATTACAATTGACGATAAACTATTAAATCATCATTTGTTTATTGAAGCAAAAAAAGTGTATGAAAAACTGAAAGAATATAATGATTTAGTAAAGGGTGATTATTTAGAATTATTAAATGAAGTGATTAATAAAGCCAGAAAAGGTGCCCATATCCAAAGATATAAAGGTTTAGGAGAAATGAATCCGGAGCAGCTTTGGGATACAACAATGGACCCTGAAAACAGAACACTTATTCAAGTAACTCTTGATGATGCCGAGGAAGCCGCTAAAAAATTTGAGCTGTTTATGGGAAGTGAAGTAGCTCCAAGAAGAGAATTTATACAAGCAAACGCAAAAGAAGTTGAAAATCTGGATGTTTAAGGAAAATAAATGAGTGAATTAAGATACGGTGAAAAAGAGATATTAGAATTTGATGCAAAAAATATGGAAATCTGGCCAAATAAGCATAAAAAAGATTATTTAATAAAAATTACACTTCCTGAGTTTATGGCAAAATGTCCAAGGTCCGGTTATCCTGACTTTGCCACAGTCTATTTAGAATATATTCCAGATGAATGGGTGGTTGAACTTAAAGCCCTTAAGCTTTTTATAAATTCTTTTATGAACAGATATATCTCCCACGAAGATAGTGCAAATGAAATTTTTGATACTTTATACAATAAACTTAAACCAAAAAAAATGAAAATAATAATGGATTTTAATCCAAGAGGGAATGTTCACACTGTTATAGAAATAAACAGCGAAATTCTTCAAAAATCTTCTTAACTCTTTTTTTTTAATAAAGTTTAATTGTATTAATCAATTTTTTTATGCTATAATAAATAATAAAATTATTTATAGGAGTATAAAAATGAATAAACAGTTGTTAATTAATAAATTGCCAAAAGAAATTCAAGGGTTAGTAGATATTTCATATAATTTATGGTGGAGTTGGAATATAGAAGCTAAAAGACTTTTTGAAAAAATAAATCCTTATCTTTGGCTTGAAACTTCAGAAAATCCTATCAAATTTTTAAAACTTATTTCTTCTGATGAGCTTAAAGCTTTGGTTGAAAATAAAGAATTTTTAAAAGATTATAAGTATGTTTATGCTATGTTTAATGAATATATGAATAAAAAAATAAAATTTTTAGAAAATGAGCCTTTACCTATTGCTTATTTTTGCGCGGAATTCGGACTTCATCATTCACTTCCTATATATTCAGGAGGACTTGGATTTTTAGCCGGAGATATTTTAAAAGAATCAAGCGATATGAATATTCCTATGGTGGGGGTTGGATTTATGTATCCGGGTGGATATGTAAGACAGGTAATCGGAAGTGACGGCTGGCAAAACGGAACGGAGCAAAAAGTAATAAAAGATGAAGCTCCTATTGAAAGGGTTTTAGATGAAAACGGAAATCATTTAATCATTCAAGTACCTTATATTGACCCTGCTGTTTATGTTTCTGTATGGAGAGTAAATGTTGGAAGAGTTCCTTTGTATCTTTTAGATACTGAAATTGACAAAAACGACCCTTGGGATAGACAGATAAATTATAGACTTTATACTTCTGATATGAATCAGCGCTTAAGACAACAGATAGTTTTAGGAGTTGGAGGATATGCCGTTTTGGAAAAACTTGGGATTAAATATAATATTTTGCATTTAAATGAAGGGCATCCTGCTTTTGCTTTGTTTGAGAGAATAAGAGCTTTTATGGAAAATGAAAATCTTTCTTTTGATGAAGCTGTAAAAAAAGTAAAAGAGACATCTGTTTTTACAACACATACACCTCTTGCTGCGGCTACTGATGTTTATAATTTTGATGCGGTTTTAAATTATTTTAAAGATTATATAACAAAACTTGGAATTGATAAAAATAAATTTCTCTCTTTTGGAGTTAATCCGGATAATCCAAATGCTGGATTTAATATGACGGTTTTTGCTTTTAAGGCTTGTAAATATAAAAATGCTGTTAGTAAAAAACATTTTGGCGTTGTAAAAGAGATGTGGAAAAATATTATTGACGGAAATGATAAGTTGGATTTTGTAACAAATGGAGTTCATGTTTCTTTTTGGATTGATTCTGATTTAGAAGAGAATATAAATAAACTTTTAGGAAGCAGTTGGAAAGCTTTAGAGGAAGATGTTGATATTTGGGAAAAATTTGATGAAGTTGATGATAAGGAGCTTTGGAACATACATTACCAAAGAAAAATAAAATTAGTCAATTTTATTAAAGAAAGGGTTAGAGATAAATGGAAAAATGAAGGGATTGACCCTTCTGTTGCACTCGCTGAAGGTATTTTACTTGACCCTGATATTTTAACAATAGGATTTGCAAGAAGAATGACAGAATATAAAAGACCTTATTTGATTTTAAAAGATTTAAATAGATTAGATAAATTAGTAAATAATCAAGAAAGGCCAATTCAAATTATTTTTGCCGGAAAAGCGCATCCTGCTGATATGCCCGGTAAAAAAATAATTCAACAGATTTTCAGTGTGGCAAAAGACCCAAGATTTGCCGGAAGAATTGCTTTTGTTGAAGATTACAACGAAGAAGTTGCAAAATATTTAGTTAGAGGTTGTGATGTTTGGCTAAATACTCCAAAACTTCCTTTAGAAGCTAGTGGAACTAGCGGGATGAAAGCTTCAATTAACGGAGTATTGCACTGCTCTACAAAAGACGGCTGGTGGCCTGAAGGTTTTAACGGCAAAAACGGATGGGCTTTTGGAGGAGATGTTAGCGACGATGAAAAAGATGCAAATGAGCTTTATAATTTACTTGAGAATGAAATAGTGCCTAAATTTTATAATAATGATGACATAGGATATTCTAAAGAGTGGGTGGCCATGATGAAAGAATCTATAAAAACTATAACTCCAAAATTTGGAGCAAGAAGAATGATGTATGATTATTTAAATAAATTTTATCTTAACATAAAGGAAAAAAATGAATAGAGTTAATATTCCAAAACTTATATCTTTTTATTATGAATTAAAACCAAATCCAAAAGAGAGTTTAGAAAAAGTAAAATTTGGAACTTCTGGACACAGGGGAAGCGCTTTTAAAAAGAGTTTTAACGAATCTCATGTTTTAGCCATTTCAAAAGCTATTGCACAATATAAAAAAGAAAATAATATCAAGGGACCTATTTTTTTAGGAATAGATTCCCACGCTCTTTCAACTCCTGCTAAAATGGATGCTGTTAGGGTCTTTGCCAGTGAAAAAATGGAAGTTTTCGTAACAGATGAATATACCCCGACTCCTTTAGTTTCATTTGCAATACTTGAACACAACAAAAAAAATAAAAACGCTGATGGTATTGTAATTACACCTTCTCATAATCCTCCAGAAGACGGGGGATATAAATACAATCCGCCAAACGGAGGACCGGCTGATACAGATGTTACGAAAGAGATTGAAAATAAAGCCAATGAAATTTTAAGTGAATTTGATGTAAATATCTCTTATGAAGAAGCTAAAAAAAGCGAATATATTAAAAATTATGATTTTATAACTCCTTATGTAAATTCTTTAAAAGAGATAGTTGATATGGATGCTATTAAAAATTCAAATTTGCGTTTAGCAGCCGACCCTCTTGGAGGTTCAACTCTTCCTGTTTATAAAAAAATAAAAGAAGTTTATGATTTAAATTTAGAAATTAAAAACCCTTTTATTGATTTTACATTCTCTTTTATGCCGCCTGATAGAGATGGAAAAATCAGAATGGACTGTTCAAGTCCTTATGCAATGAAAAATTTAATTAAATTAAAAGATGATTATGATTTAGCCTTTGGAAATGATACTGACGGAGATAGACACGGAATTGTAACGCCTGTAGGGGGACTTATGAATCCAAATCATTTTTTAAGTGTTGCCATTTGGTATCTTTTTAAACATAGAAATTGGAAAAAAGGGCTAAAAATTGGAAAAACTCTTGTATCAAGCTCAATGATTGATAGAGTTGCATCTTCACTTGGAGTTGAAGTTTATGAAACACCTGTCGGGTTTAAATATTTTAGTAAAGGTCTTTATGAAGGCTGGCTTGGATTTGGCGGAGAAGAGAGTGCCGGGGCTAGTTTTTTAAGGTTTGACGGAAGTGTTTGGACAACGGATAAAGACGGAATGATTATGACTTTACTTGCAGCTGAGATTAAAGCAAAAATAAAAGACCCGGCACTTATTTATGAAGATTTAGAAAAAGAGTTTGGAAAAAGCTATTATGAAAGAATAGATACCCCAACAACTCCTTTAGTTAAAGAAAAAATCAAAAATATTGATGTTAATAAACTAGATATAAAAGAGCTTGCAAGTGAAAAAATAGAAAAAATATTTACAAAAGCCCCTGGAAATAATGAGCCGATAGGCGGAGTTAAAATTGTAACCAAAAACGGGTGGATTGCAATTAGACCATCAGGGACAGAAGATGTATATAAAATTTATAGTGAAAGTTTTATTTCAAACGCTCATCTAAAAAAATTACAACAAGAAGCAAAAAAAATAGTTGAAGAAATTATTTAAGGAGGAAAAAATGGTTAAGAAAACCGGAAAAATGTATGTTTTTAAAATTAAGGCAGATGCTAAAAAAGTAAAACTAAAAGGCAGTTGGAATGAATGGAAGGAAGAAGATATGAAACTTTCTAAAGATGGATATTTTAGTAAAAGAAAAAAAATAATGCCGGGAATTTATGAGTTTGGATATTTGGCTGACGGAGAGTGGGTTATCGATGAAAGTTGTAATAGTGTTAATTCTCCTTTTGGGGGTAAAAATTCTGTTTTGGAGGTGAAATAATGAAAAAAATAAAAGCTGTTTTAATGGCGGGCGGTTTTGGGACAAGAATTCAACCACTAACTCATTCAACTCCAAAACCTATGCTGCCGGTTATGAATGTGCCTATGATGGAAAATGTTTTAAAACAATTAAGGGAAGTTGGAATTGATGAGGTTGTTATTTTGCTTTATTACAAACCCGAAGTTATAAAAAACCATTTTAAAGACGGAAGCAAATGGGGAGTTAAACTTCATTATGTTTTGCCTGATGCCGATTATGGAACTGCCGGAGCTGTTGGATTTGCAAGAGATTTTTTGGATACTACTTTTATGATAGTAAGCGGGGATTTGGTAACGGATTTTGATTTTAAAAAGATAATAAATCATCACGAAAAAAGAAATTCTAAACTTACAATTACATTAACTTCTGTTGAAAATCCTTTGCAATTTGGAGTTGTAATTGTAAATGAAGATGGAAAAATAGAAAAATTTCTTGAAAAACCAAGCTGGGGTGAAGTATTTAGTGATACTATTAATACGGGAATCTATGTAATAGAACCTGAAATACTTGATTTTATTCCAAAAGGCGAACAATTCGATTTTGCAAAGGATTTGTTTCCGTTGTTAATGGAAAAAGGTATTGATTTAATAGGTTATACTGCAAATGGATACTGGAGAGATGTCGGAAATCCAGATTCTTATAGAGATGTTCATTTGGATGTTTTTAAAGGCAAAGTAAAATTTAATATTCCAGGTAAAAAAATAGAGTATCCAGAAGGCATTTTATATCTTTTAGGAGATAGTGAAATTGATGCAAGCGTAGAAATTATTGATACTGTCGTAATTGGAAAAAATGTGAAAATAGGAAAAAATACAAGACTGCATAATGTAACTATTGGTGATAATGTTGAAATAGGTGATGATTGCAGAATTAGAAACTCTATTCTTTGGAATAACATAAAAATTGGAAAACAATGTGTGTTTGATTATTCTGTTATTTGTAATAATAATATAATTGAAGATATGGTAAGTGCTAAATACGGTCTTGTATTGGCTGAAAGATGTAAGGTTGGAAAACTTGCTGTATTTGAACAAGATATTACCGTGTGGCTGGAAAAGGAAATTGAACCAGCTTCCATTGTAACAAAAAATGTTATCTGGGGAAGTAAATATAAAAATGCAATTTTTAATAACGGCATTATAAAAGGAAAAGCAAATATTGAAATAAGCTGTAATCTGGGTTGTAAAATAGCAGAAGCCTTTGCTTCAACTTTGCCAAAAGGCGGTATGATAGCTATTGCCAGGGATTTTGAACTTCAACCAAGAATGGTAAAACGCTCGTTTGACGGGGGGATTTTATCAACAGGAGTTGATATTTTGGATTTACATGAAACACCTCCTTCAATACTCCGCTCTTGTATTCAAAATAATAAAGATTTAATAGGAGGGGCTTATTTTAGAAAATCCCTAAACGACCCGAGTGCGGTTGAAATTATTTTTTATAATGAAGAGGGGCTTAGAATTAATAATAATACAGCTAAATCTATTGAAAAAAATTATTTTAAAGAATCTTTTAGAAAAGTTGATTATAAAGAAATAGGTGCTTTAAAAGACAATGAAATATATAAAAAGAGAGCCTTTAAGGAATATAAAGAAAAAATTTTAAAACTGGTGGATCATAAACTTATTAAAGGAAATAAATTTAAAGTTGTAATTGATTTATTATTTGGAATTACAAAAGATATGATTCCTCCTATTTTTTCTGAAATACAAATAGAAAATATTTTGCTTAATGCCTATTACGATAGACTTAAAGTTGAAAATATAGGCCATTATGTAAAAAATTCTAAAAAAGAAATTTCTGAGATTGTACAAGCCCTAAAGTTTAATATGGGAGCTATTATTTATCCTCATGGTCAAAAACTTATTTTAGTAGGAGATAATGGAGAAATTTTTGACAGAGTTGGAGCTTTAATTATTGTTTTAACTCTTATGAATATGGATGGAAAAGCAAATAATAAAAAATACAGGGTTTTTCTTCCTACATGGGCGCCTGATATGATGGATAAAAATTTTGAAAATTTAATTATAAAAAGAGGAAAATATCAAAATTTTACTATTAATGAATTTAGGGAATTTGATTTAATTGCCACAGTTGACGGGAATTTTGCGTTTACGGAATTTGCATATCACAGAGATGCTTTTTATGCACTTTTGAAAATAATGGAATATTTGTCTAAATTTAATATAAATCTCTCAGATATAGACAAATCTCTTAAAGATTTTTATTATAAAAGATGTAAAATTTCCTGTCCTCAAAATAAAAAAGGCTTTATTATGAGAAAATTTATTGAATATGCAAAAGGTAAAAAACACTCTACTTTTGATGGTGTTAAAATATGGGAAGGAGAAAATGACTGGGTATTAATGATACCAGACCAGTATTTAGACCAGTTAAATCTGTTTATTCAAGCAGAAGATGAAGAAGCAGGTCAAAAAATACACGATAAATATAAAGAGTTTATAGACCAATGTCTAATTTAATTCTTTATTTTCATATGCACCAGCCCGATTACCGCAAAAAAGGTATATTTTTTATGCCTTGGGTTTTTTTGCATTCAATAAAAGATTATTATGATATGCCTTATATTGCAAGTAAATATAATGTAAAAGTTAATTTTAATCTTACAGCTATTTTAATAGAACAAATTAATGAATATATAAAAAACGGAATAAATGCTGATAAATTCTTGTCTTTGTTTATAAAACATCCAAATGAATTAAATAAGAGTGATAAAAATTATCTTTTAAAAATATTAAAATCCCTAACTCCTAAAATGATTAAT
>JALUWM010000075.1 GCA_027019465.1 Campylobacterales bacterium | reverse complement strand
AAATGAAAAAATTTATAGCAGGTTTAACATTAGCTGCAGTTACTTCATTTGCATGGACAATAAATGGAACTGGCTCGACATTTGGTTATCCTATTTATAAAGTGTGGGCACAAAAATTTTATGATAAAACAGGAAATATGGTGAATTATACAGGAACTGGTTCAGGAACTGGTATTACAGAAGTAATAAGAAGACATGTGAATTTTGGAGGAAGTGATAAACCTTTAACGCCAAGAATTCTTAAACTAGCAAAACTTTATCAATTTCCTACAGTAGTTGGCGGTATTGTTTTTGGTTATAATATTCCTGGTGTTCATCATCTGAAACTAAGTGAAGCGGCAATTCAAGGAATTGTTCTTGGAACAATTCAGTATTGGGATAATCCAATAATAGTAAAATATAATTCAAACGAAAAATTACCACATAAAAAAATTCTATTTGTCCATAGAAGTGATAAATCAGGAACAACTTTTAATTTTTCATATTATCTAAGCAAAATGAGCTCTATTTGGAGAAAGCATTATGGTGCTAGGAAATTTATAAACTGGCCTACAGACGCACAGGGTAGAAGCATAGCAGGTAAAGGAAATTTTGGGGTTAGTGCTGCTATTAAAACTAACAATTATTCAATAGGATATGTTGATTATGCAGATGCTGTAAAAAATCACTTAGAAATGGCTTATGTTCAAGGTAGAGATAAGAAATTTTATGCTCCTACACCGGCTAATTTTTCAGAAGGTGCTAAATTTGGAGGATTTGATCCTAAAAAAGATTTTTATAAAATAATTGCCTATCCAAAGCATGGTTATCCTATAATTCTTTCAACATTTATTTTAATTCCTAAAGAAAAAGTTAACTCAAATAAAGAAGTAACAGCATTCTTTAACTGGGCATATAATTATGGAGATAAAGTAGCGGCTAATCTTGGATATATTCCGCTTCCTTCAAGTGTAAAAGCTCAAATTAGAAAATATTGGGAAGAAAAAGGAATCTCTCCTGCTAATTAATTAAGAGGATTTGAAAACCTCTTTATTTTTGATAAAATTCAAAAAACAAAAAGGCAATTAATGGAAGCTATTTTCAAAAAACTTTCTGCTTTAAGTGCTACTACTATTCTTTTAATACTTTCAGCAATATTTGTTGTGTTGTTTATTTATGCAAAACCGGCAGTCCAGAAGTATGGTATTCATTTTTTAGTTGATCCAAGATGGGATGTCAGTGTAAGTTTAAATAAAAATAGTGCAAACAATACGCCTAATACTGTAAATAAAAATATGAGTGATAACAATCTAAATTCAGCTCCTATAGGTGAAAATGATGCAGATGTTTTGGCTGCACTTGGAGAAACTAATACGCAATCTTCAAATAATACTGAAACAATTTATGGAGGCCTTGTACCAATTGTTGGAACAATTCTTTCAACAATTTTAGCTATGTTTTTTGCAGTTCCTATTGCAATGGGAATTTCTATATTTTTAGCAGAAATTGCAGGGCCTAAACTTTCAAAACCTGTTGGAATTGCTATTGAGCTTTTAGCGGCAATACCTAGTATTATTTATGGAATGTGGGGACTCTTTTATTTTGGACCTTTTGTTTCTCATCTTTTTGGTGGAAGCAGTGTGAGTTTACTTGTTGCAGGGCTTGTTTTAGGAATTATGATTATTCCTTTTATGTCAAGTTTAACGCGTGATAGTATGAATACAACTCCTGAGGTATTAAAAGAATCGGCATATGCAATGGGGGCTACTAAATTTGAAGTAATAAAAGATGTGATTTTTCCTTATGCAAAACAGGGAATTATAGGAAGTATGATTTTAGCTCTTGGTAGGGCTCTTGGTGAAACAATGGCGGTTGCTTTTGTAATAGGGGGTGTTTTTACATTTCCAAAAAAAATAATAGATCCTACAGTTTCAATCCCGGTAGTTTTAGCAAATAACTTTGCAGAGAGTAGTGGAATTAGTTTATCAGCGCTGTTTTATTTGGCACTTATACTTTTTGTATTGTCTTTTATTGTAATTTCTTTTGCAAAATTTTACTTTTTAAGGAATAAAAAATGAGACTGCTTATAAATAAAATAGTTCTTTTTCTCTCAACCCTTGCAGCTGTTTTAGGGCTTATATTTTTATTTTGGATACTTATAACTCTTACAATAAAAGGTGTTTCAGCTTTAAGTATTCACCTTTTTACAAATGATTTAGTAAATAATGGACTTAGAAATTTATTTATAGGTCAGTTTATTTTAGCATTAATTGCTGTTATTTTAGGTGTTCCTATTGGAATGGCGGCTGGAATTTATCTTCAAGAATACTCTTTTAATAATAAATTTGCTTCATTTATAAGAAATTTAAGTGATGTTATGATGTCAGCTCCATCGATTGTTATAGGCACTTTTGTATATGCTATAGTTGTAAATCCGGTAGGACATATGAATGGATGGGCTGGGGCTATTGCCTTAGCTATTTTAATGCTTCCTATTGTTGTTAGAACCACTGATGATATGCTAGGACTTGTTCCAAAAGAACTTAGAGAAGCAGGTGTTGCTATAGGCGCTCCAAAATATAAAGTGATTTTCAATATTATTATAAAAGCTGCAAAAGTGGGAATTATGACAGGTTTACTTCTTGCTTTTGCAAGAATTATAGGAGAAACAGCACCGTTACTTTTTACAAGTGGGAATTCTCAATATTTTACACTTAATTTAAATCAGGAATTTCCGAGTTTAACAGTTGCTATTTATACCCTTGCTACAATGCCGGATAAGCATCTTGTGGAAATTGCATGGGCTGGAGCTTTTATTTTGACTGTTTTTGTTTTAATTATAAATTTACTTGGAAGATATATAACTAAGGAGAAAAAATGAATAAAGTAATGGATATAAAAAATTTTTATTTTACGTATGCAAAGGCTCCAAAGCCTAGTCTAAAAAATATTAATTTACCAATTTATGAAAATAAAGTAACAGCTCTTATAGGCCCTAGTGGATGCGGTAAATCTACTCTTCTTAGAAGTCTAAATAGAATTCATGATTTATATCCTGGGAATAAATATGAAGGGGAAGTTCTTTTAAAAGATTTAAAAACAGAAGAAATGGAAAATATTTTAGAATATAAAAAAGAAAATGAGCTTATAAATCTTAGACAAAGAGTCGGAATGATATTTCAAAAACCAACTCCTTTTCCTATGAGTATTTATGATAATATCTCTTATGGTTTAAAACTTATGGGTAAAAAAAATAAAAGTGAATTAGAAGATAAAGTAGAAGAGGCACTAAAAGATGCTGCTTTATGGGAAGAAGTAAAAGACAGACTTAAAGATGATGCAAGAGGTCTAAGTGGTGGTCAGCAACAAAGATTATGTATTGCAAGGGCTATTGCTGTTGAGCCTGAAGTATTACTTATGGATGAGCCAACAAGTGCACTTGATCCTATTTCAACAATAGCTATTGAAGAACTTGTAGCAAAACTTAAAGATAGAGTTACTATTGCAATAGTAACTCACAATATGCAACAAGCAAGTAGAATTAGTGATTATACGGCATTTATGTATTTAGGAGAACTTATAGAATATGGTTCAACTGAGCAGATTTTTTTAAATCCAAAAGAAAAAAGGACAGCTGATTATATTGCTGGAAAATTTGGATAATAGCTTTTGTTATAATTACCGCAAAAAAAGGTAATTTATGAGAATACTCTTTATGGGAAGTCCTGATTATGCTGTTAGGATTTTAGATGATTTGATTAAAAATAATTTTGAGATTGTAGCAGTTTATACTCAGCCCGATAAACCGGCAGGAAGAAAAAAAGTTTTAACTCCAACACCTGTTAAAAAATATGCTATTGAAAATGGATTAAATGTTTTTACTCCAAGTAGTTTAATAGAGGAAGATTTATCAAAATTTAATGTTGATTTTATAGTTGTTGCAGCTTATGGTCTTTTACTTCCTGAAAATGTCTTAAAAATAGCACCTTGCATTAATCTTCATGCCTCTCTTCTTCCAAAATATAGAGGTGCAAGTCCTATTCAAAGTGCTGTTTTAAATGGAGATAAATTTACAGGTGTAACGGCGATGCTTATGGATAAAGGACTTGACACGGGAGATATTTTAGGTTGGGATTATGTGGAAGTCGGAAATAAAACAAGTATGGAGTTGTTTGATGAGCTGGCTGATGTGGCGGCTAATCAAACTTTGTATATTCTTAAAAATTTTGAAAACATAAAACCTCTAAAACAAAATGCCTGTTTGGCTTCTTACTCTCCCAAAATTAAAAAACAAGATGGATTTGTAAATTTTGAAAGTGCTTTACTAATGGATAGAAAATATAGAGCCTTTACACCATGGCCTGGAATTTTTTGTGATAAATTTAAGATAAACGAAATGGAGTTTTTGGAATCTGATTCTAAAAATCAAAAAGGTGTTATTTTGGATATTAAAGATGATGGGGTAATGATTGGGTGTAATAAAGGCAGTATAAAACTTAAAAAGATTCAAATCCCGGGTAAAAAAGAAATTAATGTAATAAGTTATTTAAATGGAAAAAGATTAAAAATAGGGGATAATATTTTAAATTAATGGAAGAGAGCAAAAGAAGTGCAATAAATGAGGAAAAGAAATGGAGAATTGAATATTTTAATGAAATTAATTCAACACAAAAATATTTAATTAAAAAAGTAAAAAAAGAGGATTTGAATTATTATTGTATATGGAGTGAATTTCAAACAAATGGAATAGGTACACATAAAAGAAAATGGATAGGTAAGAGGGGAAATCTTTTTTTTTCTTTTGTGGTTGATATTAATGAATTTAATTTTGTACCAATGCAAAGTTTAAGTGTCTATTTTTCTTTTTTAATGTATAAAGTCCTGAAAAAGTATAATGAAAAATTAATAATAAAATGGCCTAATGATTTATATATTTTGGATAAGACTGCTAAAAAAATTGGTGGTATTTTGTGTAATGTTGTAAAGAAAAAAATTATATGTGGAATAGGAATTAATACTAAATATTCTGTTGGTTTAAATGAAAAATATGAATACGGATGTTTGGATATTGATATAAAAAATGATAAAATATTAAAAAATTTTTTGGAACTTGTAGATAAAAAAATTTTGTGGGAAATTGTTTTTAAAGAATATAACGAAAATTTTGAAAAAAATAGATCGGTTTTTGGGATTAAAAATAGATTAAATAATGACGCAACATTAAAAGGTGAATAAAAAAATGGCCGAAATAATAACAGTAGCAAATCAAAAAGGCGGAGTTGGTAAAACAACCACTGCCGTAAATTTAGCAGCATCTTTAGCTATTGCTGATAAAAATGTACTTTTTATTGATGCAGATCCTCAAGCAAACGGAACTACATCTTTAGGATTTTATAAGAATGATTATGAATTTAATTTTTATCATGTATTAATAGGGGCAAAAAATATAAATGATGTGATATTAAAAACAATGCTTCCTACATTAAAAGTAATTCCTTCAAATATAGGACTTGTTGGTATAGAAAAAGAGTTTGACCCTGAAGTTGATAGTCAGGTTATAAAAAATAAAATTGAAGTTTTAAATGAAGAATATGACTATATTATTATTGATACTCCTCCAACTCTTGGAATTATTACAGTAAATTCCCTTAATGCAAGTGATAGTGTTATTATTCCTGTTCAAACTGAATATTTTGCACTTGAAGGATTGGCACAGCTTTTAAAAACAATAACCCTTTTACAACATACCTCAAATCCGAAACTTAAAATAAAAGGTATTTTGCCTACAATGTATACAAAGCAAAATAACCTTTCAAAACAGGTTTTACAGGATTTAAAAAGGCATTTTAACGATAAACTTTTTAAAGTTAAAAAAGGAATTATTGCTATTCCAAGAAATATTAAGCTAGCAGAAGCCCCTAGTTTTGGTATTCCTGTAATGCTTTATGATATAAAAAGTAAAGGAGCAGAAGCGTATCAGGCTTTGGCAAAAAAAATATTGGAGAGTGCTGAATGAAAAAATTAGGAAGAGGACTTGGAGCGATACTTGAAGATGTGGAAGCTGGCTATTTAAAAAGTATTCCAAAAAATGGAATTAAAGAAATTCCTTTAGAAAAAATAAAAATAAATCCTTATCAACCAAGAAAAACCTTTAATGAAGAAGCTATAAACGAGCTTGCAGCTTCTATTAAAAAGCATGGTCTTATGCAGCCTGTTATTGTAATTGAAGAAAACGGGGAATTTATACTTGTAGCAGGAGAGAGAAGATTAAGGGCGGTTAAATCACTTGGTAAAAAAGAAATAAAAGCAATTATTAGTGATATTTCTTTAAATGAACTTAGAGAATATGCACTTATAGAAAATATTCAAAGGGAAGATTTAAACCATTTAGAAATTGCGGAATCTTTAAAATCTTTAATAGATGAGCACGGATATACTCATGAAATTTTGGCAAAAAATATAGGAAAAAGCAGAAGTTATATTACAAATATTTTGAGACTTCTTAATTTGCCTGAGTTTGTAAAAGAAAAAGTGGCAAATAATGAAATTTCACACGGGCATGCAAAAATCCTCTCAGGTCTTTCTGAAGAAGAGATGCTAAAAGTTGTTGATAATATAAAAAAAGAGAATCTCAGTGTAAGGGAAACTGAAAAATTTATTAAAAATTTAAAAAAACCTGTTTCTAAAAAAGAAAAAGAAGATACTCTTTTAGATGATAATGTTTTAGAAGTCGCTAAAAAATTAAAAAAATTAGGTTTAAAAATAGAACTTGGAAAGGATTATTTGAAAATAAGTTACAAAAATAGACAAGATTTAGAAAATTTAAGAAAACTTTTATATAAGTTAAATTAAATTTATGTTAAAATTTCATAAAAAGGAGATTTGATGCTTGATTTGAATATTGGCGTAATGCTGATAATGGCAGGTATTTTTTTCGTTACACTGATATTTTTGAAGATGTGGCTTTTTGAACCGTTAGTAAAGTTTATGGATGAAAGAGAAAAAAAATTAAAAGAACAGATGGAAATGATTTCTAAAAACAGTGAAGATACAAAAGAAATAGAAGAAGAAATTAAAGCTGTGTTGCAAGAAGCAAGAATGGAATCTAAAAGAATAATAACTGAAGCCAGAAATAAAGCTTTAGAAGAGGCTAATCAGTTAAAAACTGTTAAAATGGGCGAAATAGAAGAAGCAAAAGAGAAATTAAGAACTGAACTTGCACAGGAAAAGGTAGCTCTTTTAAATGAACTTTTAAAAGAAGAAAATGATGTAAAAAGTTTAATAGAAAACAAAATAAGGAATGTAGCATGAAAAAAATTGTAGCTCTACTTGGTCTTTTTAGTGCTTTTGCATTTGCTTCGGAAGCAGCTGCCCATACAACTGATATTATTCCAAGAACTGTAAACTTTTTAATTTTTGCAGCAATTCTTTGGTATTTAGTTGGGAATAAGGCTATTAATTTTTTTAAACAAAGAAAAGAAAAAATAGCTTCAAGATTACAGGAAATTGAAGAAAAACTTAAAGAATCAAAATCAAGAAAAGAGGCTTTAAAAGCGGAACTTGAAAATTCTAAAATAAAAGCAAAAGAAATTATTGAAGATGCAAAAATGGAAGCTAAATATTTAGAAAATAAAATAAAAACACAAACAGAAGAAGAGATAGCCCTTTTACAAAAACATTTTGAAGAATTTAAAGTTCTTGAAAGCAAAAAAGTGAAAAAAGAAGCTGTTAAAGAATTTTTGGAAGAAATTTTAAAAGATGTTCATATTAAAAGCGATGAAGCGGCTAAACTAATTTTAAAGGTAGCATAATGGTTGTTGAAAAATATACAAAAGCTTTATTAGGAGCATTAAATAAGGAAGAAGTTGTTGATGTTTATGAAGGAATTGCAAGAGTTGCTTTAATTTCTAATGAACCTAAGTTTATTCTTCTTGTTAAATCTCCTGTTTTGAGTGAAGAAGAAAAAGTTAAGTTACTTTGCGAAGTTGCGGAAAATGAAAATCCAAAACTTGTTAATTTTTTTAAAATTTTACTTGAAAATAAAAGAATGGATTTAATAAAAGAAATTCATCAAAATCTATATGCAAAAGTAGCTGAAATGTTTAACACATATGCAGGATTTGTATATGGAGAATTGAATAATGACACATTAAAAAAATTAGAAGAAAAATTATCTAAAAAATTTGATGCAATAATTAAACTTCAATTAAAGGAGAGTAATATAAACGGAATAAAAGTGTTTGTAGATGTTCTAAATGTTGAAGTTGCCATAAGTGAAGATAGAATTAAACAAGATTTAGTTTCACAAATATTAAAAGCAATCTAAAGAAAGGAGCATAAGTGGTACAAGAAATTACATCAATTATAAAACAAAAAATTGAAAAGTTTGAACTGAAAGTAGATGTTGAAGAAGTAGGTAAAGTTATTTATTCTGCTGATGGAATTGCAAAAGTTTATGGATTAACTAATGTAATGGCAGGAGAAATGGTTGAATTTGAAACAGGAGAAAAAGGTCTTGTGTTTAACCTTGAAACTGATAATGTAGGTATTGTTGTTCTTGGAAAAGGAAGTGATATTACAGAAGGAAGTAGTGTTAAAAGACTTGGAAAATTAATTTCTGTTCCAGTTGGTGATGCATTGCTTGGAAGAGTTGTTAATTCTCTTGGTGAAGCAATTGATGGAAAAGGTGAAATTGAAGCTAGCGAATACAAATATGTAGAAGAAAAAGCACCTGGAATTATGGCAAGAAAATCTGTTCATGAACCTTTACAAACAGGTATTAAATCTATTGATGCTCTTGTTCCAATTGGAAGAGGACAAAGAGAACTTATTATTGGTGATAGACAAACAGGTAAAACAACTGTTGCAATAGATGCAATTATTAATCAAAAAGGTCAAGATGTTGTTTGTATCTATGTTGCTATTGGACAAAAAAATTCAACTGTTGCTAATGTTGTAAGAATTCTTGAAGAACATGGAGCTATGGATTATACAATTGTTGTAAATGCAAGTGCATCTGAAGCAGCTTCTCTTAAATTCTTAGCGCCTTATACTGGTGTTACAATGGGTGAGTTTTTTAGAGATAACGGAAGACATGCATTAATTATATATGATGATTTAAGTAAACATGCAGATGCATATAGAGAAATGTCACTACTTTTAAGAAGACCTCCAGGAAGAGAAGCTTATCCAGGAGATGTATTCTATCTACATTCTAGACTTCTTGAAAGAGCAGCTAAACTTAATGATGAATTAGGTGCTGGAAGTTTGACAGCATTGCCTATTATTGAAACAAAAGGTGGGGATGTTGCAGCATATATTCCAACAAATGTAATTTCTATTACAGATGGACAAATTTTTCTTGAAACAAACCTTTTTAATAAAGGTATAAGACCTGCAATTAATGTTGGTTTATCTGTATCAAGAGTTGGTGGTGCTGCTCAAATTAAAGCTACAAAACAAGTAGCAGGAACTCTAAGACTTGATTTGGCACAATTTAGAGAGCTTGAAGCATTTGCACAATTTGCAAGTGATTTGGATGAAACAAGTAGAAACCAATTAGAAAGAGGACAAAGACTTGTTGAAGTATTAAAACAACCAGCACATCAACCATTGCCTGTTGAAAAACAAGTTGTAATAATCTATGCAGGAACAAGAGGATATCTTGATGATTTACCAGTTAAAGCAATTAGAAAATTTGAAGATGAGCTATATCCATTTATAGAAACAAAATATCCTCAAATTTTTGAAAATATAAGAACAAAAAAACAAATAGATGCCCAAACAGAGGAATTACTTAAAAAAACATTGGAAGAATTTAAGGCACAGTTCTCAACTGAAGGATAATAAATGGCAACTTTAAAAGAACTGAAAAGTAAAATAAGCAGTGTAAAAAATACACAAAAAACGACACATGCAATGAAGCTTGTGTCTACTGCTAAATTAAAAAGGGCTGAAGAAGCTCTTATTATGTCAAGAGATTATGCTAATAAAATAAAAGAAGTAATGAATGAAATATCAGCAAAACTTGTAACTGTAAAAGAATCTATTACTCTTAGAGCTTTTGCAGATATAGATAAAATAAAAAAAGTAGATATTGTTATTGTAAGTGCAGACAAAGGACTCTGTGGAGGATTTAATCACCATACTATAAAAACAACTCTTGCTAAAATAGAGGAGCTTAAAAATAAAAAAGTTAAAATAAGACTTAAAATTATTGGTAAAAAAGCTATTGAATATTTTAGATTTGCAGGTGTTGAAATTTATGAAAAATATGTTGGACTTTCTTCAGCTCCTGATTATGAAAAGGCTGCTGAGATTATTACAAAATCTTATGAAGATTTTGTAAATGAAGAAATAGACAATATTATTTTAATTCATAATGGTTATGTAAATAAATTAACTCAAGAAGTTCATATGCAAGAATTGTTACCTTTAACTATAGAAGGAACAGAAAGTAATGAATTTTTAGAAGTCGAACCAAATGATGATTATGAAATTATTTTAGAAAGTCTAGTAAAAAAATATATAGAATATATGATGTATTATTCTTTACTGGATTCCCTTGCAGGTGAACATAGTGCCAGAATGCAGGCAATGGACGCTGCAACAAATAATGCAAAAGATATGGTACATCAATTAACATTACAATTTAATAAAGCAAGACAAGAATCTGTAACAAGAGAATTAATTGAAATAGTTACAGCTATGGAAGCTATGAAGAAAAATTAAAGGAGAACTATGGAAGGTAAAGTAATACAAATTTTAGGGCCTGTAATTGATGTTGAATTTAACAGTGAAAAAGTCCCTGAAATCAATGAAGCTTTAATTGTAGAGTTTGAAGCTAACGGTAAAAAGCAAAAAGTAGTGCTAGAAGTTGCAGCTCAAATAGGAGATAAAATAGTAAGAACTATTGCTATGGATTTAACAGATGGACTTACAAGAGGGACTAAAGTTATAGCAACAGGTGGTCCTATTAAAGTTCCTGTTGGAGATAAAGTTCTTGGAAGAATTTTCAATGTAACAGGTGATGTTATTGACGGTGGAGAAGAACTTCCTTCAGATGTTGAAAAATGGTCAATTCACAGAGATGCGCCTGCTTTTGAAGAGCAATCTACAAAAATGGAAATTTTCGAAACAGGTATCAAGGTAGTAGATCTTTTATGCCCATATATGAAAGGTGGAAAAACAGGTCTGTTTGGAGGGGCTGGTGTTGGTAAAACAGTTATTATTATGGAACTTATTCATAATGTTGCTTATAAACACAGTGGTTATTCCGTTTTTGCGGGTGTTGGTGAAAGAACAAGAGAAGGTAATGACCTTTATAATGAAATGAAAGAGTCTGGAGTTTTAGATAAAGTTGCATTGTGCTATGGGCAAATGAGTGAACCTCCTGGATGTAGAAATAGAATTGCATTTTCTGGTCTTACAATGGCTGAATATTTTAGAGATGTTGAAAATAGAGATGTATTGATGTTTATTGATAATGTATTCAGATTTGCACAAGCAGGGGCAGAAATGTCAGCATTACTTGGGAGAATTCCTAGTGCAGTTGGTTATCAACCTACACTTGCAACAGAAATGGGAAGACTTCAAGAAAGAATTACATCAACTAAAAATGGTTCAATTACATCTATTCAAGCTGTATATGTTCCGGCTGATGACTTGACTGACCCGGCACCAGCAGCAGTTTTTGCACATTTGGATGCAACAACAGTTCTAAATAGAAAAATTGCAGAAAAAGGTATTTATCCAGCAGTTGATCCACTTGATTCAACAAGTAGAATTCTTGATCCTCAAATTGTAGGAGAAGAGCACTATAAAGTGGCAAGAGGAGTTCAGGAAGTATTACAAAAATATAAAGATCTTCAAGATATTATTGCAATTCTTGGGATGGATGAACTTAGTGAAGAAGATAAACAAACAGTTGCAAGAGCAAGAAAAATTGAAAAATTCCTTTCTCAACCATTCTTCGTTGCAAAAGTATTTACAGGAGCAGATGGTAGATATGTTGAGCTTAACAAAACAATAGAAGGATTTAAAGCAATTTTGGAAGGTAAAGTTGATGATTTACCTGAAAATGCATTTTATATGGTAGGGGATCTTGACGAAGCAATGGAAAAAGCCAAAAAAATGCAAAATAAATAAA